>JALGSS010000342.1 GCA_029821745.1 Candidatus Zipacnadia bacterium | reverse complement strand
GGCAGGCGGATCGTCCGCGCACACTGGGCGTTCTCTGTGCACGTGCGTCCGGAGAATGCCGACCGGACCACGCCGTCCGGCCCGGTTACGCTGGTATCCAGCAGGTAGTTGCCTCGGACATCATCGCCGCCGACCTCGACTTCATACCCCAACGTGTCCCCGGCCTTCGCACTCTCGGGCAGCCCAGCGATGCTGACCCCCTTCGGGTCAGAGGGGAAGATGCCCAGGAGGCGCGTGGTGCCCCACGGGCATTGCAGGTCCATGGCGTACTGTCCCTTGAAGGGGATGCGCTCGCCGGTCACCAGGTCTCTCACCACGCACCCCGGCGGGGCGCAGTTGACCTCGACGCGGGTGTTCGGCTCGCGGCTCTCGTGGTTGATGACGAAGAGCAGTGTCGTGCCCTCGGGCGTCTGGCGCACGGCGGCCTCGATCTCCGGGTTGCTGGAGAAAACGTTCGTCTGAGTACCGTCGGATGTGCGTGCCCCGACGAGGCGCACGATGTTCGTCGCGTCCTCGTTCGGGTTGCCGTCCGCCAATGCGTGGAAGTAGCAGTCCTTGACGGGGAAGTTCAGCAGATGCGCCTGGCCTTGCCCGAACTGCCGCTCAAACCAGACAGGCGAATCGCCGGCGGTCTCAGTTCCGGCATTGGCCCCGGCCGCGCTGTAACTGCGGAGGCCCCATAGTTGGTGCAGCGCGCCCGCCACCCGGCCGCCCGTGATCTCAAACGGGCCCTCCTTGATCTCTGCGCTGCCCTTCACGCCGAAGAGGGGCTCGAAGACCCCCAGGGGCTGCTTCAGTTCGTCCAGGGACGGCACTTCGTCCGCCAAAAGGAAGCCGCCCTTCTCGCACCAGTCCCGGATCGTCTCGGCGGAGGCCCGCTTCATCAGGTGGATGTCGAACAGGACGAGGATCTCGTACTGATCCAGCTTGCCCTCGGCGAGCTGGTCCTCGTGGATGCAGTCCAGCTCACCGAACGCGCGCCGGAAGGCCTCCAGGGCCACCATCACGTTCCAGTACTCCTCCTGAAGCATCACGTGCTGGGTGCGCGGGAACAGGAAGGCGGCCTTCGCGCGGGGCACTTTGCTGCGGGTGAGCAGCGGGGCGATCGGCTTGACCTCGTTCATGGTCTCCCCGTGGGTCTTCCACCAGCGCGCGTCTTGAGGGATGCCCCAGAAGGTGTTCAGGTAATCGCACCCCGCCGCGATGGACGTGTAGGTCAGCTCCCGCGGCGACCAGGTGTACTGGTTCAGCTCCGAGTCGGTCGCGAGCTTGCCTCCCCAGCCCGATTCCACCCAGAATCCACCCAGAAACCCAGCTTCTTGTCATAGGTGTAGGCCAGGTTGCGCATCTCGGCGAAAGCCATGTGCATCCCGGCGATGCGCGGCACCGGGACCTCACGGAACTTGCCCCGGCGGAAGTCCACCGACAAGTACGGATAGATGTCGTAGTTGACCGAGTCGAAGGGCGCGCCCCAGTGGTAGACGTCATCGACGGCCCAACTGCCCTTGAAGCCACCACCCGCGGCGCCGAAGGTGTTGTGGGAGTCGTGAGTGAGTTCGACCCAGAAGTCGGGGTAGCGCGACTTCACCATCTCATAGCTCTGTCGCCAGCCGGCGGCGAAACCGTCGCTCCAGAAGTCCACATACTTGAGCCACAGCGCGGGGTCCTTCATCGCCTCTTCCCGCGTGGGCATCTCGATCCCGTACCGGCGCTTGAACTCCTCACGCGCGGGTTCCCGGTCGTCGAAGGTCTTCCCGCCCACCTGGAAGGGCTCGTCCATGTACCCCTGTACGTTGAGCAGGCGGGGCACTCGCTTGCATGTGGCCACCGCCTGGTTGATGCGCAGCTCGAGTGCTTCCTGGTACTGCGGTGAGTAGACGGACACGCTCGGGACGCCATTGCGGCCCAGGATGGAGAAATCGCCCTGGAAGGAGTAGCTCACGGCCATGCCCTTGCGCTGGGCGTAGTCCTCAGCGTAGTCGAGGATCGGGTTGGGCCCGGCGCCGAGGCGGCGTCCGCTGAAGGTCAGCGTGTTGAAGCCGTGAGCGATGATGTCATCGATTTCGCGCTCGATGGCTCCTTGATCGAAGGTGCTGAACTTCGACAGGCGCATCGTGGTTGAGTAGAAGTCCGTCAGGTCAAGTTGGGGCACGACGTAGAAGTCGAGGGACGACTCGTCCACGGTCTCGTCGTCGGGGCCCGTCACCTGTGTCTTCAGACTGTAGCGCCCTTCGGCGAGGTTGGGGACGACGTAACCCCACCGGAACTCCTCGCCTTCCTCGGATGGCGCAAGCCGGGAGACACGGGTCCCGGCAGCGTCCTCGATCCACGCCTCAAGCCGACTGCCTTCAGGGAACTCACCTTCGTAAGCCCCGGTGAAGTCGATCTGGAAGCCCTCCGCTGTGACAAACCGGTTCGCCGGCACGGATAGCGCAATGTTCACGGGGTTCTTCACCTCCGTCTCCCAGTCACGGTGGAAGATGACGTTGCCCTCGGCGTCGCGTACCATCGCCCGGAAGGCAAGGGATCCCTCGTCCTGGAAGTCCTCTAGAGCGATCCACCCCTGCCAGGCGTTGTCGTCGTCGCCAGGCCGGGGGCCTGTTGTCATCGAGCCGGGACGTGGGACGCGTCCGTCGGCGTACTGCACGCGCATCTCCATGGAGGCCACCAGTCCCTCAGGCTGATCGCCACCCAGCCTGACATAGGGCCTGGCCTTGCCGTCGATCGTGACCACCGGTGGGAGATACTCGAAGGTCGTGAAGGTCACCGGTTCAGGCCGGTTCCCGAGCCACAGGATGCAGGTGGTCAGCAGATCGTCCGCCATGTCTCCAGTGCCGAGGCCCCCACGGGTATCCACGGCGTTGAGGAGGACTACGCGGCCCTTGCCGATGGTCTGGGAGATGACGGCGGGCCGGCCGCCGATGCTCGCCAGGACTTGCGCCCCGGGCTTCGGCGCCAGATCACGCACAATCTGCGTCGCGCCGAAGCGGTCTGCAATGGCGCTGAAGATCGGGTGCGATGCGTCCAGAGAGAGCTTGCCCTCGACGTCCGTTCCCCGGTCTGGAAGCGCGCTTCGGTTGGACATTGGCGAGATGCTTTTCGCCGGGCCCCAGGCGGAGTCGTCGAAGTCGATGTCCGCCCAGCCCTCCTCTTCGGGGATATGGAACTTCCAGGTCTTGTCGCTGGAGATCAGCTCTCGAGTCCCATCCTCATACTCAATCCCGATCTGGGCATGGAATCCACCCGGGCCGTCCACGTTGCGGCCCTTGAAGGCCACCACATTCTTGCCCTGGCGCAGGCGCTTGGAGATGTCCCACAGCTCGTAGTCGAACCAGCTCCAGTGGTAGCCCACCTCCTCGCCATTGAGGAACACCCAGTACAGATTGTCCACCGTGGAGCGGATGTATGCGCGGCGCACGGGCTTAGTGATGGTGATCGCCTTGCGGATGTAGCGGATGTGGTCGGGGGTCTCTTTGCCTTGCGGGCCGGTCCACATCCAGTAGCCGGAGTTGTCCGGGAACAGGTCCGCCGCCACGACGGTTGCCGGCGTCGCCTCGCCCAACTGCTCCCACAGCTCGGCGGTCTGCGCCAGCACTCTGGGCAGTCCGGCGATGAGCAGGCCGCCGCCGTTGCGCACAAAGGTCTCGACGGCACCCGCCTCGACGCCTCGCCGTGCGAGGTCCGCGGTCCCGTCCACGATGAGCACATCCGTACTGTCAAGATCAGGCGTTTCATCCGCTCCCGGCGCTGTCACGGTTGCGCGCCCGGTCAAGTCGCCGAAGGCATCCTCGAGAGGGAACAGGTCCGGACTGCCGGTCAGGTCAACGATTCGCAGAGGAGCGGCGAAACCGGATGCGGCAATAAGCAGCATGAAAGCGATGCAAGTGCGCTTCAACGCGACCACCTCATTGGGATGCGTGTAACGTCGACTGCAGGAGGGCCATTCGCCGCCGGACACGGTAACCCCTTGTTCGGGAGCCGTGAAGGCGTCGGCAGATACGAAACGGCCCCCCAGCAAGGCCGCGGGGCCGTTTTGTATGCGAGTCGCCGCTGCGGCAACTATCCTGCCGGGGCTGCCTCGGCCGCCTCGGGCGCCGGCGCCGCCTTCTGTGTCAGGTCGAAATCGATCACGTGCCACTCGACGCTCTGCTTGGTCTCTTCGTCCTGCTTCTTCTCGCGCCGGACCGTTTTCACCCACTCCGGGTGGTTGGTCCAGTGCGCTATGTCCGTGGTGGCCCGGTACTGGTTCTCGACGAACACCGGGAACCGGAAGGTCAGCGTTGTCTGCTCACCAAGGGTCGCGAGGTCGATGACCAGACCCCGCGTCGAGACCATGTAGGATTCGTTGCTCATCGTCTTCACCGGCACGGCATCGTCCGCAACGCCCTTCGGCAGACGCCCTGTCTCCTTGAACTTCTCCACCCAAGCCTGCGCTGCCTTCAGCCCGCTGGGGTTGTGCCTGGTGCGCGCCGTCCTGCCGAAGTCCTCCAGCCACAGGCACGGGCGGGCCGCATCCCACGTCATGTGGATCGGCGCCACCGCGTCGAGGGAGTAGAACCCGATTCGCTCGTCGCTGATGGAGGGGAACTCCTCACGGACGTTCCCGGTGCGCTCGAAATCAAGTCGTCCCCGGAAGGTCTGCATGTTCGCCCAGTACCCGTTGCCGGTCGCGAGTTGGACCCACCACTGGCAGACCGGGTACGCGCCGGCGATGGCCGTTCGGGCCGGGATATCGAAGACGCGAAGCAAGGACACCGCGAGACGCTCGAACTCGATCACGTTCGCCCGGCGGTACTTCAGCACTTGCGAGGGCTTGTAGCACCAGTCCTCGACGCTGCGGCCCCACGCGCCGAAGGTCAACTGCCAGTTCCCGCCTGTGGGATCATCCGGGAACCGGTCGATCGCGTCATACTCGATATTCCGCGCCATCCAGTTGTACACGCCGCGCGCCAGCACCGTCGCGCGCCGGCGGTCCGCTTCCGGCACCGTCGCGAGGATCGTCTGGGCCTGCGCGATCACCGTCGGCTCCTCGGCGTCGATGTTGCTACTGGGCGCAAGATACGGCAGCACTTCCTTCGGGTAGAGCTTGGGATCGATGACCGCAGTCTCGAAAGGCACCGCCGGGCCGGCAGTGCTCTTGATCTCAGTCAGCCAGCACACCTTGAGGGCGAGCTTGCCGCCCCTGTAGGTGTTCTCGGGGGTCTTTTTCTCGAGGAGGATGAGGGCTTCAGCCGGCTGGACGCTTGTGGGTCCGAGGCCCCCTGCGTACCCGTACAGGTACCCCGGCTTCCATGCCCGGAGGGTGTACCGAGGCCCCGTCGTGGGCACATTCGCGATCCTGAAGGCCCCCGAAGCGTCCGTCAGGCCCCCGAGTGGTGACCCGTAGACAGTGACGTCCGCGCCTGCCACGGGAGCCCCCTCATCATCAATGACTTTCCCCGCGATAGAGCCGGGCTCGGCGAACGCCCCCTTCTCTCTACCGGTTGCCTCCAGGCCCCGGTAGATAGAGTCCACTTCCTGGCAGGCCTCCGTCACGGTACTGGGCTTCACGAGTTGCGCCAGCTTGCTCAGGCGGTTCGGCGGAGCCGTGAGCTCCACCGGGTACCCCTGGCGCCGCAACTCGTTGATCCACATCAGGAGGACCGCATGGCGGTCGAGCAGCGTATAGGCGGTTGTGGGGGTGGAGCGCACCGCACATCGCGTCTCCCACACACGCCAGTAGTCGAAGCCCGATTGCCGCAACGCCTGCCCGGAGGGCCAGAAGCCGGGGTATGGCTGCGGTCGACTCACGGCTGCGAGGGCCAGAATTGGGATCGCCAGCAAAGCCAGAGCCCACACCAAAGTCTGCTGTGCATGCCTCATACGTCAGACACCTCCAGGTGCTCGGGGAGGTCTGTGTTCCGCACCGCACGAACCATCAAACCAGTACTTTGGACCAAAAGGAGTGGCAAATGATGCACCGAGTCTGGGTTTCGTGCGTAAGTACGCTTATGTTATTGGCGATGTTGACCTCGGGTTCCTTCGCGGATCGGTGGGGAGAGTACGGTGAATTCGCGAAGCCCCAGGAGGCGATGGACCCCACGCCCGCCGGCACGGGGCACATCGGGGAGGTCGCGTCCGGTACCTTCGTGCAGTTCCGTTTCTCGGTTCCGGAGGACGAGGCCGTCGGCTACTGGGTGCGTCTTGCCAACGTCGTTGCCTACACAGGTAAGGGGACCAGCTACCAACTCGTGCTGCGTCGGGACGCCGAAAACGGAGCCATCGTACACACGGGCGTCCTGCTGACCAACGGAGACCGGTGGAACGACGCCAACCGCGGCGTGGTTGATCTCACCGAGGCCATCACTCAGGCCGACCGTGAACGCGGTTACATTGATGTCTTCGTGACCGGGATGGTTGAGGGCGATGACTGGACGGTGTATCGCCAGGGCTCCCGGCAGGCCCTCGCTTACGCGGCGGTCATGAGCCCGGAGATGCGTCGGCAGATGATCGCCGCCCAGGCCCTCAAGGACAGCGGCATCGCGCTGATCCCCATGCCCAGCAGTATCGAGGTCACCCCCGGGGAGCAGCTCAAGATCAGCGCCTCCACCCGGATTGTCTACCCCGAGGGCGCAAGCGACAGCATCGTCTTCACTGCCAACGAATTGCGCACCATCATCACCGAGCGCTGCGAGCTTGACCTGCCCGTTGTGGCGGTGCAGGCGCGTGCGGACGTGTCCGGCATGGGCGAAGCGGGTTGCCTGTATGGCGCGATGACCCTCGGGCAGATGGTCCGGCCCAACGGCGAGGGCGGCGTTTCCCTTCCCGTCTGCACCGTCGAGGATGAACCCGCCTTCGAGTACCGAATCATCCAGTATGACATTGCCCGTGGGCAGACGGTGAACGTGGACTACGTGAAGAGGGTCATCCGCGAACTCGCGCGCTGTAAGATCAACGGACTCCTCTTCTATATGGAGGAGCTGTAAGATCAACGGACTCCTCTTCTATATGGAGGACGATTTTCGCTTCACCAAGTACCCGTTCCTCGGGCGCGAGGGGACATTCACCCCCGAGAAGGCCACCGAACTGTCGACATACGCCCGGCAGTACCACGTGCAGCTCATCCCCCAGTTCGAGGCCCTCGGACACGCGGGAGCGGTCCTCTCGCACCCCGAGATGGAAGACTTGCGCGAAGCCGGCGGCGCATGGGTGTTCTGCACCTGCGAGCCCCGCACGTGGGAGTTTCTCGACGATGTCTTCGGCGAACTGGCCGAGGTCTTCCTCGACGATGTCTTCGGCGAACTGGCCGAGGTCTTCCCGGACAGCGACTTCATCCATGTCGGCGCCGACGAGTTCGAGTTCGGCTTCGGCAAGTGTGAGAAGTGCCGGGCCGTCGTCGCGGACCGGGGCATCGGCGGGCTCTACGCCGATCACATGAACAAGCTCAATCAGCTCGTGAAGAAGCATGGGAAGACGATGATGTTCTGGCCGTCCCACCACGGCCCGACCCCCGAGCTGACCAACATGACCATCCAGTACGCCGACATGCTGGAGAAGGACTGCATCCCGACCGAGTGGATCTACCATGGCCCGGCGAGCTACCCGACCATCAAGGTCTACCAGGACCTGGGCTTTAAGGACGTCCACTGTTGCCCGGCGGTGGAGAGCTACTCGCGGCTGTGGGC
>JALGSS010000341.1 GCA_029821745.1 Candidatus Zipacnadia bacterium | reverse complement strand
GTAGTTCTCGACGACCCACGGCACCCACTCCCGGATGGGCTCGCGGGACACGGTGTAGTCGCCGTGGGGGAGTTCATAGACCGGCACGGACGGCGGGTTCACACAGAACGCGTGGCCCTCGAAGGGCCCCTTTTCATAGATGTTGCGCAGGAACGCCTCATTGGCGGCGACGCGTGAGTCCATGGCTGACTCCTTGCTGTGAACGGGGCCCGATAGGCCTGAGTTATCCCTCGCGCTCCTCACACAGCGCGTAGGCGTCGGCGATGGCCTTGCGCGGGTCGAACATCTCCTCAATGGGTCCGAGCCGGCTCTCAAGCTCGCACGGCGGCTCGTAGGTGTCGAGGTCCTCGCCATCTGCGAAGCCCCGCAGGAGTTCGACCACGTAGAGGAATGTGCGCAGGGGGATGTCCGGCGGGACCCCGTGGGACCTCGGCCCGAGCCTGAGCTTTGTCGAACCGCAGCTCGCGTTTGTCGATCCCGCCCTGGATGAAGATGCCGGGGTAGTCGCGCAGGTATTCCTCGGGGTCATTGCCCGCCGCAATCTCCATGGGCAGGATGCCGTCGATGGCCTCCGGGAACATGGTCGGGATGATCTGGCCGTTGTAGCCATCCGAGTCCATCGTCACGAGCTCGACGCCCTTCTCCTTGAAGAACTCGTAGAGCCTGAGGTAGCGGGGGAGCATGAACTCGCGCATGTGGGCCGGGGAGATCATCGACTGACCCTTGTACGCCATATCCTCGTTCAGGATGATGTGGTCTACCTTGATCTGCGACAGGGGCTCCTCCAGCAGCTCCATCAGAAACCAGGTCCAGTAGTCCATCATCTCGTGGACCAGGTTGGGCTGGTCGTGGAACATGTAAGAGAGACCCTCGAAGCCGCACCAGTCGCGGAGTGTCCAGTACAGGCACTGGACGGTGACACCTACCGGGTGCTGGCTTTCGTTGCAGGCCTCGACTCTATCAGGCCAGAGGGCGCCGTCGCTCACGTGGCGGTACTTGTTCGGGTTCAGGTCGGTCAGGGGCGCGCCGTCGCCACCGGGCCCCGTGCGCTGGGGCGAGTGCGGGTCGAACCGCCACTTGATCGCCTCGAAGTCGGCCGGGTTCTTGACCGCAAACTCGATGTACTTGCGGGTGACGAACCCGTCCGTGGGCTGGTTGATTGCGTCCAGGCGTTTGACGCCCCAGTGGTCGCGCCAGATGCGGTAGTTGCCCTTCTCCTCCAGCACCACTTCCTCGAAGGGCGGCACCGGACCGCAGTACAGCTTGCCGATTCCCGTGCCCCCCTCGGCGCCTGTGAAGCTGCCCCAGTTGGCCTGCTGCTGTTCGCTGAGTCCTTGCCTGCGCCAGGCGGCGAACGTCGAAGCGCGCGGGCCGCCGAAGGTGTACGGCATGCGGTCCACGGGTTCATGGCGGACGATGGCGTAGAAGCGTTCGCGAGGTGTCACTGGGTCGGAGATCTCCTCCACGTGCGGCGATCAGATCTGGTACATGGCGTCCGTGACCGTCAAGGCGTGGTGCGCAGGGATGTCTTCGCGCCGCCGATCTGCAGGAGGTGCGAGACCTTGCCATCGGCCCCCAGGCGCACAAAGGCGAGTTCTGCGTCGGTGTCCACGGGCCCTTCCAGAGGTGTCGGATCATCCTCGGCGCGGCGGATGATGAGGTCTTTGCCGCCACCCGCGAGGGTGATTTCGCCGACCAATGCGCTGCTCACGCCGGACGGGATCGATCTCGTCGATGAGACGGCCCACGGGGCGCGCGACTCGCGCGGGACCAGAGCATAGGCCATCACACTCGGCCCGGTTGCCCGCCAGCGATAGATCGCCGTCGGGATTGGACGCAGCACGTTGTGCTTGCCGGTGGGTAACCAGCCCTGCACCGTGGGCTCCGTCTGGCCTTGGACGATCTCGACGTCAAAGGGATGCCCCGCGAGGGGAGCAATCCGGAAGCCGCCGCCATCGTGCTCCACCGTCACAGTCTGCGTCTCCTCGTCAATGGCTGCCTCTTCCGCATCGAGGTGGAACATGGCCTCATATTCGTGCTCCGCGTCGTCCCCGGGCGTGAGCGTGTCCACGACGATCCAGTAATCCGGCTTGACGAACACGACCTGGCGGGTGTGGGTAACCTGGAGCTCGCCGCCTGTGCCATAGCCGCTGTCGTAGACGCCCTCCGCATAGTCGAGGTCGTCATTCGTGATCCAGCGGCGTTGTTCGGGCTCCCACTGAACAAAGGTGTCGTGGAGCCGGCGGCGGCTCTGTTCCCGGCCGTCCACCATGACGGTATTGTGGGCACGCGTCGACAGGATGTACCTGCGCCAGTCGGAGCTGTCATACGCATAGTTGCCGCCCTCGGTCAGGATCATCTTCCCGCCCGCATACACGAGGAGGCTGAGCTTGTCCTCGTGTTGATGGCCGGCTCCGAAGGGCCCGGTATCGAAGTGCAGGTAGATGTCGTCGGCTCGCCAGCCGCTGCGCATCACAGCCCATCCCGCGTAGGGCAGAAGCCAGGACGTCTTGCCGGGAGCCTTGCCCTGGCGTCGCACGGACGCGGCGTACTCGAAGTCTTCCCGCTCGGGGAACAGCTTCAGGCCCTGGGCAAGCCATCCCGTGATGCCGCTGCGGCCGGAGTCATTGAGTTGGGGCGTGCGGAAGTCCGGGGCGGATATCGCGAGCCAGCACTCGAACATCTTCTCAAGCCCGGCGACGAACTCCGGTGGCAGGTCGATCCCGTTGCGCTGCGCCACCTGCAATGACTGGACGAAGTTGGCCAAGGTGACCCCGTGGTACCCGGGCGCGAGCTCGATCTGCGCCCCGTCGGGGTATACCTGGGCTTTGAGGGCCTCGACCAGTCGATCCCGCGCCGTCTCGAGCCATGTGCCCGCTTCCCTGAACTCAGGCAGCATCACGGCGATGTGCAGCAGGCCGTTGGTCTCCATGGCCCCCCAGTTCGAGGTGGGCCTGAAGTGGCGGCGGTTCATCAGATACAGGGCGTGGTCGCGGAAGGACCGGAGCATACGCACCTGGGAGTTCACGTCGAAGTTCGGGGAGTCCTTGAAGTAGTAGTAGGCGGGCCACCACGAGTGGGCCATGCGGATGCCGGCGTCCAGAGTGAGGGGGTTCTTGCCGGACTCGAAGAACGGGCCCTGCACCCAGTGGGCGCCGATATGCACGGGCATCGCCGAGATCCAACTGTTGAGTTGCGCCACGAACTCGCGTGCGTACTTCTCATCGCCCGTCGCGGCATACGCCCGTCCGAGAGTCACCCAGTGTGTGTGGCGATTGAAGGCGATGGCCCACTGGTCGTAGTTGTGCGGGTCCTCGTTCCACCGGATGTCCCCCTCGATTTTAGTCGGGGGACATCCGACAAAGCGGAACACGTGGTCCACGATCTCGTCGGCTGTTTTGATCCCGCGTTGACTGCCGTCGGGGGACAGGTTCGGGCCCACCGGGTACTCGCGCGTCCGGAGGTGCTGGGCCATCGCTTCCCGGGCGGCTTGCAGGTCTTCAGCTTCGACCGCGAGTTTCACTGGAGCCAGTTCCGGGCGTTCCAGGTCGAATTCGGCGAATAGCTCGCGGTCCAGATCGTCCTCGGTCATTTCCTGCACCTCCGGGCTTGTGAACCGGGCCCATTCTTCGCAGAAGTGCGCGGCCCACCAGACAATGGCGAGGACGACTTCCTGCCCGACGAGTGACCGCAGGCGCGGCGTCATGTTCCCGCTGCGCCACTCTCGCCATTGCGTCACGTCGTCGAGGCCCTCGTGGATCGGGAAGGCGGCGAGAACCCCGGTGCCATCGACCTTGCCGTTCCACCTCTCGGCGGCTTCGGGCTTCAGCGCGAACTGCTCCCAGCGCTCGGGAGTGATGAGCGCGAGCATCGCGTTGCCTGACCTGGGCATCGCCTCACTGTTCATCGCGCAGTAAGTCTGGTACTTGAGCGCCATCCGCAGTACCGGGGGCAAATCACCAGGTACGCGCCACCGCCGGCCGATGAGCACGAACCCCCGGAAGGCGCCCTCTTCGTCGCCTCCGATCTCTATTGTCGCGGGCTCCCCTGGGCTGATCGTGACTTCCCAGGCCGGGATGCGGCCCATCTGCGTCCATTCGTCCTTCTGGTCCGTTGCCTGGGCGCGGCGGACCTCCCAGACGCCATCCTGCGCGGAACCCGGCAGCGCAGACGCGAGCACAAACAGGGCCAGAAGGGCAATCGGTGTCCTCAGTAACGTGACGCGCGTGGCTTTCACCAGCTCACCTCGTTCGGGAATAGGGCGCTGCTCATGGTTGCGTTGGGGAAGGGAAATCATGGGCACGGGGTGTCACGGTGTGTGTGACGGGGCCCCGTGCAAGGCGTCTGACAGGCCCCGTGGGGCCCATGTAGCGCGTCGGTCACGACTGTAGCGCGTCGGTGACGACGCGCTGTGACACCCCACGGCTATGCGTCGATAGTTCCTCAGTTCCTCAACACAACCTCATAGGGCCGCAGCCCGGATCTTGCCGTCCGCGGATGCCGCAACCAGGTCGGCTTTCCCGTCGCCGTCGAGATCGGTCGCCAGCACTTGAGTGATGTTGCCACCCGTGGTCAATACCGACTTCTCGTCTCCGGTCGCGGAGAGCACGTGCACCGTGCCGTCCTCGACGCCGACGATCACCGATGGCGCTTCGTTCTCATGCCCGGGCGCGACCGCGACGCTGACCACGGGGCTGTTCATGTTGGCCTTCCACGCTATTTCGCCGTCGCCGGTCAGACACAGGACGTAGCCATTGCGGCCGGCCGCCAGCACCTCGGGTAGTCCATCGCCTGTCAGGTCCGCGGAAACCGTGGCCGTGACCTCGGCGCCCATGAACAGTGACCAGAGCTCCCCGCCTTCGTACTTGTTGGCTTGCACTCCGCCGACCCGAGAGCCGCCGATGAGCTCCATGACGCCGTCGCCATCAATGTCTGCCAGTTCCGTCGCGCAGGGGCATGAGTGGTAACCCATCGGCAGGCCGCCAATCTTCTTCCCGTCCCACTCGAACAGACCCGCGTCGTTGTACCGCGTCCCGATCAGGGCCTCCAGCTTCCCGTCGCCCGTGATGTCACCGAGGGCGATGCTCAGGGCCGGGTGCGCCCAGTTAAGCGTGCCCCAGAGCTGGGTGCCCTCGTGGTCGAAGGCATAGGCGAACCAGTTGGTGTTGCCCGCCACGATCTCGCCGATGCCGTCGCCGTCAATGTCGCCGATCTTGAGCACGGTGAAGATGCCATTGAGAGGCTCGATCTCCGGCATGTACTTATCCTTCGCGCTCACGACGTTCCAGCGGGTAGTGCCCGTCACGTCGAGGCAATGCATCCGCTTGTCACTGGTGGACGCAACCACTCGGGGCCCGTCGAGAACCCCCGCGTCGAGCGCCACGACCTTCGCGCCAAGATCACGCTCCCACAGACGCTCGCCGCCGGCCGCGTAGAGGACCACGGAGTTCTCGACCCCGGCAGCGATCTCGATCTCGCCGTTTCCGTTCATGTCCCAGGCCGCCAGCACTGCGGGCACTCGGGTCACGACGACATCGACGTCGACGCGCTCCACGGGCCGCGCGAACACCTCGAACTCGCGGATGGCTGTGCGCATCGTATCGAACTTGGTCACCACCAGGCGCAGGCGGGTTGTCATGACCGGCTCGAAGGTGTGCTCCCACGTGGCGGTGTCGGTGCCCGATATCTGATCGTCGATGGAGACCCACGCCTCGCCATCCCAGTACTGCAGGTCCTGCCCGTCCATCGCGGGCCGGTATGATGCGCTGTAGTGATGAACCCAGACCTGAGAGACGGTCTGCGGGGTCGTCCACTCGACGCCGAGGTCTTTCGGCGTAGCGCCGGCGCGGGGCGCTGTGCTGCTCACAGCGGAGTACGAGTCCATGTCCAGTACATTGCCTTCCCGGCGCGCGCGAGATTGGGCTCAGGGTCCGTGTCATCGGTGCCTTCGGCGCGCACGATGCTTCGGGTCTCGATGCGGGACTGATCGGCCTCCCACAGAGCGCGCGGGGCCGATCCGGTTGGCTCAGCGGTGGCCCTGGCAGCCGATTCGCGGTCTTCAGCAAGCCGATCGAACATGGCGCTCAGAGCAGCCTCAGCCTGCTCGTCATCCTGCGAGGCAATCTCGACCGTGTGCTTTCCGGGGCCGAGAACGCTCGTGTCCTTCCTACCCTCGGCCAGTTGCAGCGTGATGCGGGCCTCCTCGTTCGTCTCGACGACCATCGTCTTGTCGCGCCAGTTGAGGTCGAGGGTCACGGGGACGGTGCTCTGGAACTGCTTGTCGCCCCACGCGAACTTCCTGCCGCCGAGGAGACTGACCCCGTCGGCGGAGACATACGCCACCTTCGCCGTGACCGTGACGCCCTCGGTGTCGAAGTCGCCGGCCCCGATAAGCGCGTGCCCGTCGGGCCCGCGGACCAGCATCACATTGTCCTGCGCGCGGACCGCGTCGAAGGCATAGCCCTCGGTGTCGGGGGAGTAGAACAGATTGAGCAGAGTCGTCGTTTCGCCCGCGCGCATCTCAGCGGGCGTCGTCTGGATCAGCGCTCGGCGCTGCGATGATGCCGGCGTGACCTGA
>JALGSS010000340.1 GCA_029821745.1 Candidatus Zipacnadia bacterium | reverse complement strand
GGCTCCCGGCGCCTGCTCCTCATACTGGAAGCGCACGATGCGCTCCCTGGGCTCGATTCGATGGACGACTTCATTGTTCTTCACGATTTCCAATCCATCGATGCGATCGCTGCCGCCCACGAAACCCTCGATCTTGACCGCGTCAACGGCCTCAAGAATGCTACCCATCGGCGCGTCGTTCGCGAAGTACTCGGCGACGAAGCGCGGCCCGGTGCTGGAGTATGTGAGGCGCTGCTTCATGGCTGCGAACACGGCCTCGCGGCTCATGTCGTCAGTCACGATACAGGAGAGGCCCGAGATCCCGTTCCATGTGTTGTAGTAGGGATCCAGGGGATGGCTCGGACCTGAGGGTGTGCCACGGTGGGTGTCGCTGCCGCCGACGAACCCCAGCTTCATCCCCCGGGCGAGGGCGCTCTGGACACTTGAGCCGTACCCGCCATCAACCACGGGTCCCCCGATCTGCTCCACCTCGAAGGAGCCCCGGTTCTGCGAGACCTCGATGAGACGCTGCAGCTCCTCGTCGTGGTAGGACAGGTCGCAGGGCCCCCAGTAGTTCTTCGTTGACGCGTTGGTATGGTGGGGGATCACCACCAGGTCGCGCCCCTGAGCCAGCTCGATCACGTCACGGCCGTCCACGGCTCGCACGGCCTCGGCATCCGTCCCGTAGACGTTCCGGTGGCCCCGATGGTCGCCCAATTCGCGCCCGAAGAGGGTCACGAACCGCCCCGGCTGGTTGAACCGCTCGGACAGCGCGATGATGCCGTCGTCGAACAGAGCGTGGTCCGTCAGGCATGTCAGCTCGGCGAAGCGGATGTCTCGCGCGTAGTGGAAGTACTCCTCCTGCGTTCCCAGGCCGTCGCTGGAGAACGTGTGCCCGTGGATGTCGCCGAACTGCACGGCGGTCTGAAGCTCCGTTGTAATGACATTGCTCGTCCCGACAATCTCGCCCGCTGGGTCGCACACGTCGATCCAGTAGCTGCCGGGCCGCTCCACCGTGCCGAAGTCGTCATACCGCATGCACAACGGGCCGCCTGTGCAAGCGATCTCTTCCGGGAGCGAGAGCCCCGGGGCACTGGGCTTGAGCGTCAGCTTCCCGGCAGGCATCTCTGCCACATTGCCATACTTGTCCTCGGCCCGGATCGACAGCCAGAACCGTCCGTCGGGCCCCGGCTTCGAGGGCAGGTTCATGACGAGACGCGCGGGCTCTGCGCCGACGACGCGAACGCTCGCCGGCGTGCCGGCGCGCAGGCGGGCCATTTTGGTCTGCCAGCCCACCGGGTCATCGGCCGGGCGCAAGTTCGTGGACACATAGTAGCTGTCGCCGATGGCCTGCGCGTCGAACTCCGCGTAGAAGGGCGCCTCGGACATCGCGAAAGCCTGGGCTCGCGTGTCACTAAGCACGATCCGGAAGGTCTCTCCGGCCACGAGCGGCCTGCCCCGGTTCTCCACGTGGATCAGTTCCGCCTTGGTCTCGTGGTACATCCCCCGGTCATGGCGCTCGAGCCGGCAGTCAAGGTCCGCGCCCTCAGGCACGTCCTCCACGGTCGCCAGCCCCAGGGACCAGCGCACCATGCTCCAGAAGTGGGGAGGCGTTGTGATCGGGGGGTACAGCCTCAGACCGCCGCCGGTCGCGAGACCTTCGGTGCCGATGATCGCCTCGAACACCACCTCGCAGCGCTCGCGAGCGGCGACAGTCTTGGGTCCAACCAGCAGGATGCGATGCCTCTCGTGGGTGTCAGTCATCGGGATATCTCCGACCAGGGCTCCTTGCCGGGTGCTGTTCGCATGATTCCTGAAGTCATCGCGACATGAACGTCCTTGGACGAGGACGGCCAATCGCGTATAATCTAGACGGATGTGAGACGTGCCTCTTTGCCGCGTGTGTGTGGACTTGTGTGCGGATGGGAGGGCCAATCATGGCCAAGATCCGGTTCGAGGTTGAGTGCAAGGGCGCTAACAAGGTGTTCCTCGCGGGCACGTTCAACGACTGGGACACCACAGTCCGGCGAATGAAGCGAATCCGCAAGAGCCGCGACGTCTTCGTGACAATCCTCGATCTGCCACCCGCCACATACGAGTACAAGTTCATCGTTGACGGCGAGTGGGTCTGCTGTCCAGACTCGCCCCGGGTGGCTAATGAGGTCGGCGGGGAGAACTCGGTCCTCGAGGTGACTGAGGACACCTGAGGAGCCGCGTCCCGCAGTTGTGCCGACATGCCACCGCAACGGCCCGACGGGAACGGTTGTGTTGAAAAAGGCAATCATGGGCACGGGGTGTCATCCCGCTCTGCGGGATGCGACGGGGCCCCGTGCAAGGCATCTCACAGGCTCCGTAGGGCCCATGCAGCGCGTCGGTCACGACGCGCTGTGACACCCCACGGCCATGCATCATCAGTTCTCCAACACAACCAAGAATAGTCGGGCCGGTGGTGGCAGTGTCTGCGGCACGTGATGCCTCTCGCCTGGCGCCTAGAGCAACTCCCGCCATCCCTCATCGTCGTTCGCCGCGAGAAACTCGATGGTTCCCGCGTAGTCTTTGATACCGGCTGTCGTGCCCATGGCCGTCACGCACGACGCCCCGGCGGCGCCGGCGAACTTGGCCGTGCGCTCCAGATCCCAACCTGCGAGCATGCCCCGGAGGAAACCGGCGACGTACGCGTCTCCCGCGCCGGTCCCATCCATCGCCTTCACCCTGAACGCCGGCACTGTCAGCGCGGTGTCTCCGCTGCGCACGTACGAGCCTTCCTCGCCCATCTTCAGACAGACCGTGCCGATCCCCATGTCCATGAGTGCCGCCGCCACGTCGGCCGGCTCAGTCTGCTCAGTGATCTTCTGCGCTTCGGACAGACTCGGCAGGAAAATGTCCGTGTACGGGAACAGTGGCTTCATGAGGTCCAGCCACGGCACCGTGTCGTTCCACACGGTGTCGACGGATGTCGTGACGCCGGCTTCCTTGGCCATCTTGAGCACGGAGGCGGCAGGCTCGCCGTCGAAACCGGGCATCACAAGAGCGCCCGCGAAGTGGAAGATCTTCGAGGCGCAGATCAGGTCCATGTTCAGCTCATCAGGCTTGACCTGTGCGTTCGCGCCTATGTAGTGGATGAAGGTGCGCTCTCCGGCATCATCCACCATGATCATCGTTGCGGAGGTCCCCACGTCGGGATCGCGAAGCACGTTCGAGGCGTCTGCCCCGTGAGAGGCAAGCGTGTCACAGACGAAGTCTCCGAACCCGTCGCTGCCGACCTTCCCCATGATTGCCACGTCGCCGCCGAGCTTCAGCAGGGAGATGCCGGTGTTCGCCGCGCATCCGCCGATCCCGATCCCAATCTCGTCCACCAGCGACAATCGGCCGCGTTCAGGCCAGTCATTGACGGGTTTGCCCCAGACGTCCGCAACAAGAATGCCAAGACAGACAACGTCGGCCACAATGAATCACCTCAGAATGCATGTATACGTCGACACCACTATTCCCCGCGCCACCCCATAGTCCTTCCCGGACAGGGCCCCCGTTTCGCTCACACCTGCAGGACCGGGTCATCTACCTCTGTCTGCCACTCCGCCAGGCGCTCCCGCAGCCTCGCAAGATCCCCAGCGTGGTCCGTCTTGCCGGCCAGGTTCGTCGTCTCCCACGGGTCCTGGGTGAGGTCGAATAACTGCGTGTTCCGCTCGCCTTTGACCGTATACTCGATGAGCTTGAAGCGGTCATCGCGCACGCCTCGCTGGAAGTTGCGGTAGGCGAGGAACAGGTCCTCCCTCGCTCCCGAAGAGTCTCCGCGAATTGCCGGCAGCAATGTCCTGCCCTCGACCGAGTCAGGCGTGGTCTGACCGGTCAGATCGCACAGCGTGGGGAAGATATCCAGTAGGTAGCACAAGTCGTCTCTTCGCTCCCCCTGTGGTATCCCGGGGCCGCAGAAGACCAGTGGCACGCGCACGCTGTGCTCGTACAGGTTCTGTTTCCCAAGAAGCCCGTGCTGTCCCACCGCGAGCCCGTTGTCGCCTGCGAACACGATGATCGTGTTGTCGGCGTGTCCGCTTTGCTCCAGGGCCTCCCGCACCCTCCCGATGTGGTGGTCCAAGTGGGTAACCATCGCATAGTAAGCCGCGATGTGCTCGCGGACAATCTCGGGTGTGCGTGGCCAGGGGGCCAGTGCCTCGTCGCGGATCTTCAGTTCACCGTTGTCGAAGGGATGCTCGGGCAAGAAGTTGACCGGCAGGGCGATGTCCTGGGGCGGATACAGGTCCGCGAACTCCTTTGGAGCCATCCGAGGGTCATGGGGCGCGGTGTAGGAGACATACATGAGGAAGGGGTCCGCAGCGTCGTACTCGCGAAGAAAGCGGACCGCCTCGTTGCTGAACAACTCGCTGGAGAACGCGGCTCCCGCATGTCTCGTCTGCTTCGTGTAGGCGCCTGTCGGGTCGAAGTCATTCACCGGGACCCGCAGGTGATTGCTCATCCCGCCGAAGAAGATGCTGCCTCCGGCGCCGAAGGACCGGGCGAAGGACTGCCGCCCGTTGTGCCATTTGCCGGTGCCGAAGGTCCGGTAGCCGGCCTGGCCGAGGAGTTCGGGGAAGGTCACGGTACCCGCCAGGTCTCTGGGGGCCCGGTACAGCGTGCGCCCACTCATCAACATCGCCCGGCTTGGGAGACACACCGCGGGCGAGGTCGAGCCCATGATCCCCGCTCGCGTGAAGCTGACGCCGCTCTCGACGAGCCGGTCCATGTTCGGGGTATGGATTTCCTCGTTGCCGAGGGCGCGAATGGCGTCGAATCGCTGATCGTCGGTGAACAGGAAGAGCACGTTGGGACGCTTGGGAGAGGCGCCCTGCGTGCCCTGTGGCGCAGCCATGAGTGAATTCCCGGCGGTTCCGCCGCCGAGCAGCAATGCCGATGCCCCTGCTGCGCCGAGGCCGATAAACCGCCTGCGATCGAGCATCTCCACGATGGCGCCTCCCTGCGTCCCTGGTGCGTGTTCGGTGATGCCGGAGCCATACACCTGCTGTCCTGATTCCCGCTCGGGGTGCCGTCTCCTTCCTGGGCTCCGGCTCGATATGCAGGGCGCTGCCGCAGGGTTGACGCCGCAAAGGTTGTGCTATACACTCACCTGCAGTCGGAGAAGCTTCGATGGAAGGGCCTTAGAGGAGGGCGTAACCATGCGTCTGTCGCGTGCGAGTCTCGCCGGTCTGCTGTGCGTGGCCTTTGTTGTCGTAGTGGCCGCGACCTGCTTCGCGCAGGACGAGCCGCCCGAGAGCATCTACATCGCGAGCAAGAAGGTTATCACGATCCGCGATAAGGGCGACCACTCCTCGGTCCGGGCCCGATCCGTCGCGGTGGAGAAGGCCATCACTGAGATCACGTCCACTCAGGATACCCAGAATCTCGACATCACGATGCGCGAGACAGATGGGCTGTGGACGATCTACTCAGGGGACATCAAGATCGTGTCGGTGTACCCGGGCGAAGCGAAGACGAATAACGTCCCGCCGCGCAGTCTTGCCGCGATGTGGGTGAAGAACCTGCGCACCCAGTTCCCGCTGTCCACCCCGTGTTCGAAGCTGCCCGCATCGAGCTTCCAGCCGGCGCCCGGCGCGAGCTCCACGCCCCCGACGGCACCCGTGACGCCTGCGGCTCC
>JALGSS010000339.1 GCA_029821745.1 Candidatus Zipacnadia bacterium | reverse complement strand
GCGAAGTCGTCGCGCTCGAGCATCCGGGCCAGGGTGTAGTTCGCGGCGATGGCGAGGAACTCCGCGCTGCCCATCTTGCCGAACCACTCACTGTTGTAGCGAATCTCGCACTTGTCGACGTCCAGGATCTTGCCCACCTGCACCGCATAGGTCTGCGCATTCGCCTCGACCTGCTCACGGGTGAGCATCGGCCGGGTCTTCGACTTCCCGCTGGGGTCGCCGATCATCCCGGTGAAATCCCCGATGATGAAAACGATCTGGTGGCCGAGCTCCTGGAACTCGCGCAGCTTCCACAGCGGGACGCCGTGGCCCAGGTGCAAGTCCGGCGCGCTCGGATCGGCCCCATACTTGATGCGCAGCGGGCGGCCTTCCTTCAGCTTCTCCAGCAGTTCATCCTGGGAGTGGAAGTCGACGACGTTCCTGGTCAGAATCTCGAGTTGGGCTTCAGGGCTCATCATGTCGGTTTCTCTCCTCAACCGGCGGCGCACGAAAACGCCGCCGTGACAGGCAATATCAGGTTCAGCCCGGCAACCGCCGGGTCCTTCGCACGCACACCGAGTCAGGCGCTGCCCCCAAACGGGCGGGACCAGCGCCTACAGATAGACATATCTGTTGCGACCGATGCGTGCGATGCCTCTCATTGGCGGCGTCAGTTCCCTCAACAGTCCCGCCGCGCATTCAAATACGCGGCTGTGGGTCTCGCTGTGCGCGACAACCGTCCTGCGGACGGGGAACAGCCTCGCACGTCGTTCGCGTCCGAAGGACGCTCGCCGTATCACCCGAACGTCTTCAACGCCATGACGCAATCATAGCCGATTTCTCCGAGGGCGGCAAAGCCTGGGTTGTCGCGCCGTCGGGGGCGCTTCTCCTGTCCGAAACCGCTCAGGTCTGTTAGAATGGCCGCCAGTAGTTTCTGTCTGTGCGCTGGACACTGTCGCCGGGCCAATGGAGCGCTGAACGTGACGAACACCGACCGTGAGTGGATCGAGAACGATATCGCCATGACGGACCCCGACGCCTACCTCGCGAGTCTGGGTCTGCTCATCAAGCCCGCCGGACCCGACTGCAACCTCAACTGCGAGTACTGTTTCTACCTGCCGAAGAAAGAACTCTACCGGGGCCGGCGCCATGAGATGTCTCGCAAGGTGATGCACACGCTCATCGGCGAGTACATGCAGATGGCCGGGCCGAACCCGTCCTTCGGCTGGCAAGGCGGCGAGCCGACCTTGCTCGGGGTGGACTTCTTCCGCCGCGTGGTAGCGGTTCAGGCGCAGAAGGCGAAGCCGGGCCAGGCCATCGCCAATGGACTACAGACCAACGGGCAGCTCATCGACGAGGAATGGGCCCGGTTCCTGCGGCGTTACACTTTCCTCGTTGGGGTTAGTCTCGACGGGCCGAAACACATCCACGATCACTACAGGGTCAACTTCGCCGGCCACGGGAGTTTCGACCGGGTCATGCGCACCATCAAGACCCTCCGCGATGGCGGCGTAGAGTTCAACATCCTGTGCATGGTGACTGCATTCTCCGGAAACAGGGCGGAAGAGATCCTCGATTTCTTCGCGGAGCACGAGCTGGGCTATCTGCAGTTCATCCCCTGCATCGAGCGCGATCCGCAGACCGGGGAGATCATGCCTTACTGCTGCACGCCTGAGCAGTATGGGGAGTTCCTGTGCCACGTTTTCGACCGCTGGTCGGCGGAGCACCCGCCCAGCACGTACGTGCGGATGATGGATGACTTGCTCATGGTCTACATGGGTCACGACTGCCCGTCGTGCATCCTGCGCAAGACCTGCGGGGATTACCTGCTCATCGAGCACAACGGCGACGTGTATCCTTGCGATTTCTTCGTCGAGCCCGAGTATTACCTGGGGAACCTGCTGGAGACTCCGCTGCGGGAGATCGCGCTGTCGGACAAGTTCATGGAGTTCCGGTTCCGCAAGGGCGAAGTGAGCGCGTGCCGCGAGTGCGAATGGTTCACGCAGTGCTACGGCGGCTGCCAGCGACACCGCATCACCGGCAACCGGGACCCTTACGGGCCCACGTACTTCTGCAAGTCGTACCGCATGCTGTTCGCTCACTCGAAGAACAAGCTGGAGGAGATAGCGGCGAAGCTGACAGCCGAAGGCTACGGCCCGCAGACGCCGCCCGGAACATAGGGTTGTGCTGAGGAAGGGCAATCATGGGCACGGGGTGTCACGGTGTGTGTGACGGGGCCCCGTGCAAGGCGTCTCACAGGCCCTGCGGGGCCCCGGTCATTGAGACCCGGCACGGGTCTCTCTACCCCGCAGCTACCCTGGTGAGTGCTTCAACGCAACCCATAGCGGAGGGTCAACCATGCAGCCGATCAAGGTCGCGTCGGTCCAGTTCCAGCACCAGCCAGGCGACAAGGACGCGAACTTCGCGACAATCCGCCGGTTCGCGGAGGAGGCCTGCGCGCAGGGCGTCGAGGTGCTCGTGTTCCCCGAGTGCTGCATCAGCGGCTACTGGCACCTGCGGCATCTACCGCGAGAGGACTTAGCGGCTCTCGCGGAGCCCGTGTTTGACGGTCCCTCATGTCGGGAACTGAGCCGCCTTGCCCAGGCCCACAAGATGATCATCGGCGCCGGACTCGTGGAGGCAAACGGCGATGACTTGTACAACACCTATGTGGTCGCCCTGCCCGATGGGAGCTTCCAGCGACACCGCAAGCTGCACTGCTTCATCAGCGAGCACATGCTCTCCGGGGATGCGTTCACTGTCTTCGACACGCCTCAGGGCTGGCGGATCGGCGTGCTCACGTGCTACGACAACAACATCGGCGAGAACGTGCGCATGACGGCGTTGCAGGGGGCGGACCTGCTTCTCGCTCCGCATCAGACTGGCGGATGCACGTCGAAGAACCCCCATACAATGGGGCGCGTGGATCGCGCGCTGTGGGACAACCGCCACGAGGACGCGGAGACCATCGAGGCCGAACTCCGCGGGCCCAAGGGGCGCGGCTGGCTCATGCGATGGCTGCCGGCGCGTGCCCATGACAATGGGCTGTTCCTGGCGTTCAGCAACGGCGTCGGCCCGGATGATGACGAGGTGCGCACCGGGAACGCGGTGATCCTGGATCCCTACGGACGCGTTCTCGTAGAGACGTGGAAAGCGGGCGATGACATGGTCGTCGCGGACCTGGACCCGTCCCTGCTCGACCAGTGCACGGGACGGCGCTGGATCAGGAGCCGCCGACCTGAGCTATACGGTCCGCTGGCAGAACCCACGGGCAAGGAAGAGGACACGCGGAAGCTGAGGTTCGACAAGAAGGGGATCTGAGTCCTCAACGCTTTACACCGCGCAAAAAGGGCGACGCCATGATGGCGTCGCCCTTTTCAGTTGCGCAGCACACGGCTGTGTTGAAGGAGTGCGATCATGGGCACGGGGTGTCGTCCCGCTCTGCGGGATGCGAAGGGGCCCCGTGCAGAACCTCTCAGAGACTCCGTGGGGCCCATGTAGCGCGTCGGTCACGACGCGCTGTGACACCCCACGGCCATGGGTCATCTGTTTCTCAGCATGCCCAGACTGGCGGCCTTACGCCACCGGAAGGTCCTTGACGGTGAGCAAGCCGGGCCCAGCCGCGACTACGCGCCGCACGATATTGACGGTGCAGCCCGCGGTGGCCGTGTCGCCGAAGATGCCGTGGTCGATCCGCATCTTGACCGGCGGCTCGCCCTCAATAACCACTTCGTCCCTCGGGTCGGGCTCACCGTGGGTCATGCGGCAGATGAGTTCGACGACCTTGCCGTTCCTAGAGGCTATCTGCGCCACCTGATGGCTGCCCATGACCTGGCCCGGCTCGATGTCGAAGTACTCCGTGCCGGTCTTCTCCTTGGCGATGACGGGCTCAATGCTCTCGTCGACGCTGTCGAACTCCCAGCCGAGGCCGGCGGCCAGCATCGCAGCCGATTCGCCCAGCCCGACGTGCCCGACCTTGCCCTCGGCGGCCAGCGCCCTGTACTCCTCCGGTGTGAGGCCGGAGCCGATCTTCTTCTGCAGTTGCCGGCGGCGAAGCGACACGTTGACGATGCGCCTCGCGGTGACTTTCTCGATCCCCTGGCATGGCCGACACAGAAGCAGGGGGAGCAGATCCAGCAGGAAGCCCGGGTTGATCCCGGTGCCGACCACGGTGACACCGTATTGCCGCGCGGCCTTCGCGATGTCCTCGGCAAGTTCCGGGTGCCGTAGCCACGGCCAGTTGAGCTCCTCAGACGTTGACACGACGTTCAGCCCGTGCTCAATCGCCGTCATGATCTGGTTGGCGATGGACGGAATCTTCGAGCCGGTGGCGAGGACAAGAACTTCCGCGCCCCCGGCAGCCTTCACCCGCCGCAGTGTGCTCTCGAGATCCGCCTCGACCGCGACTGCGTTGAGTTGCTGCCTGTCGGTCACCTCCCCCAGGCGCTTCCCGACGAGTTCCGGATTGATGTCCACTGCAGCGACGGGCTGGGATGTCTGCTCATCGACGGACGCGCGCACGATCTGAAGTCCGATGGGGCCAAGCCCCGCATGGATGGTTCGAATCATCGGTTATTGTCTCCCTGATCGCTTAGTGCTGCCGGCGCCAGATCGTGCCGTCCGCCGTGTCCTCCAGGATGATTCCCTGGGCCTGGAGTTCGTCACGGATCGCATCGGCGCGAGCGAAGTCTTTGCTTTTCCGAGCTTCGTTGCGCTCAACAACCAGCGCATCGATCTCCGCGTCTCCCTCATCGGCCTCCTCGGCAAGCGCGGGGCCCATGAGGCCAAGCACGCGGTCCGCATCCGTCAGCCAGTCCAGAATGAGGGACCGGTCGCCGGCCCCGACCTGGCCCTGGTCTATCATCGGGTTGAGTTCTCTGAGCAGTTCGAACACGACGCCGACCGCGCCGGTCACGTTTAGATCGTCGTCCATATCGGCCTCGAACTGGGTCTTCGCCCTGTCGAGAACGCCCGCGATGCTTTCGCTCTCGCCCTCGGGCAGTGACAGCTTGCGTAGCCGATCGATGAATGTGTAAAGGCGCTCGAGGGCGGCCTTGCTCTGGTCCAGGCCCTCGAAGGTGAAGTTCATCTGCTTGCGATAGTGGGCGGTCAGAAGCTGGTGGCGGATCGCGAGCGGGTCGTAGCCCTTGTCCAGCAGGTCACGGAGCGTGTAGAAGTTGCCCAGCGACTTGGACATCTTCTGGCCGTCCACCAGCAGGTGCTCCGAATGCAGCCAGTAGCGGACGAAGGTCTCGCCCGTGGCGGCTTCGCTCTGCGCGACCTCGTTCTCGTGGTGCGGGAAGAGCAGGTCCACGCCGCCGTTGTGGATGTCAAGGGTCGATCCCAGATACTTCATGGACATGGCCGAGCACTCGATGTGCCAGCCCGGCCTGCCGGGGCCCCAGGGGCTGTCCCACGCGGGCTCTTCGGGTTCCTTCTGCGCTTTCCACAGGACGAAGTCGTTGATTTCCTCTCGGTCGTACTCGTCGCCCTCGAGCCGGCCGAAGGCGCTGTCCCGGGCCTCCGAGTTCGCCTCGACACCCGACAATGCGCCATAGCGGGAGAAGCTGCCGATGTCGAAGTAGACATTCCCGTCCACCACATACGCATGGCCTTTCTCCACCAACGTGCTGATCAAGGCCTGCATTTCCTCGATGTGCTCGGTCGCACGCGGGTACTTCCACGCGGGCTCGACGTTGAGAGTCGCCAGGTCCTCGAAAAACGCCTGCTCGTAACGCTGCGTGTACTCCTGCAGCGAGACGCCCTCGCGCCGCGAGCCGGCGATGGTCTTGTCGTCGACATCCGTGATGTTCATGACCTGGTGGGTCTCGTAGCCACTGCAACGAAGCCACCGGCACAGTATGTCGCCAAAGACGAACGCCCGGAAATTGCCGATATGCGGGTAGTCATAGACGGTCGGTCCGCAGCTGTAGACCAGCGCGGTCTTGCCGTCCGCCGGTTCGAACTCCGACAACCGCCTGGTGAGTGAATTGTATAGCGTCAGCATTCTGATCCTCCTGCAGAGGTAACGGCACGCGCACAGCCGGAATGCCGCGGCCCCAAACAGGCTGCCGGCCCTCCCGACTTGCCCAACCCCGCAGGTCTTCGCGCCCTGGTAACTGTCTTCGCGTCCGTGTCCATCGGGTTGTCCTCGAAGGGTTCTGGGGCTGCACGCGGTCCCTCAATCCCCCGCGACCAGTGCGGCGACCGTGCAGCCCAAAACAGACAAGCGGAGGCAACGATACCAGCCTCCGCTTGGTGGGATCGGATCAGCCGGGCTATCTTAGGACTTGAGCTTACCCGACACGTACTTAAGGAACGATCGCACCGAAGTCCGGCTCTGCCCGCTGGAGGCCTTGGAGAGGACCACTGAACACACGTATTTCCCGCGTTGACAGACCCCGAAGCTACAGCCGCCCATCGTGCAGACGAA
>JALGSS010000338.1 GCA_029821745.1 Candidatus Zipacnadia bacterium | reverse complement strand
TTCTCTGCGTGGTCGCGGCGTGCCCATTACTCGCCGGGCGGTTCACCGATACGTTTTCGACGTCACCCACCGACCTCGGACGTAAGCCCTTCCTGTGGGATCGCTACTACTCGCCTCCGGAACCGGAAGGGGTCTGGTCCTGCGCTGACGGAGTCCTCACGTACAGGGCGCAAGAGGAGAAAGGCACCGGCTCCAACGTTCTCCTCGAGACGGCCGGCATCGACCTGAACGACGCCACCGACTGGAGCCTCGAGATCGGTTTCCGCCATGTCAGCGGAGTCGCCCCCCGGCCCGAGTACGAGGTGCTCGCCTACATCACATGGTTCGCTGACGCCCCCGGCGAGATGCGGATTGTCGCCCTCATGTACGACCCCGAGCAGCAGGCGATCATCCCTCTGAATGGGGGAAGGAAAGGGACACCGATCGAAGCCGATCTCTCAGGAGACTTCCACTCAGTCCGGATGACGGTGTCCTCCGGCGACCTGCAGGTGTATGTTGATGGCGAGGCGGTGGGAGAGCCAATCCATCTGGTGACCCGCGCCTACTTCCAGGATGAGTCCATCCACATCGGCCCGATCACCAGCACCGACCCGCATTCGCTACACTTCGAGTTCGACTACCTCGCCCTGACGGACGAGGGCGCGATCTCCCCCGGCGAAGACGACACCTGGAAGCCGGCGGAGGACGCCGAAGCGGTCGCGAAGGGGTTGAGCGTCGTGCAACAACCCGAGCTGTTCGATCACCCTCCGTATCCCGGCATCACACTGATCAGCCGCGAGAAGGGCGGCGCCCGATGGAGCGCGGCGATCCCTGAAGCCTGGCACAAGCTCAGCGCGATCATCTCCAAGGAGCCGCGAACGCTGGACCTGCCGATGTACACGTACCCGGACGGCAAGACCGCGCAGAACATCTACCGCAGTCAGCGCGCCCTGGTCTACGACGAGAACCGCTGCGTCGCGGTCTCCCATCTGACCCGGGGAATCGATGACACCGCCGCAGGCTTCATCGACTACAAGCTCTGGTACCGCGTCTCAACCGATGGCGGGAACACGTACGGCGAGGAGAAGCCAATCGTCGAGGAGGGCGATGACTACTCGCCGATGCACCCGCTGAAGTACGTATGGATCGGCAAGAACGGCTACTGCTACGCGGCCATCCCACCATTCCTGAAGATGTCCAACGGGGAGATACTCCTCCCGATCTACCACGCCCCTCTTGACGAGAACGGCAGCTACTACAACCCGCTGGGCGCCTTCACGTTCACGTATGTCGCCGCGTTGATAGGCCGCTGGAACGACGCGGGCGACGATGTCATCTGGAATGTCAGCGATGAAGTTCGCCTAACCGGAGAGCAATCATCGCGGGGAGCCAATGAGTGTGCAGTGATCGAGTTGTCGAAGCCCGGGCACATCCTGCTGGTGATTCGCGGCTCCAACCAGAATGACACAGCGGGCAAGATCCCGCCCGTCAAATGGAAGACGCTATCAACGGACTACGGGCGCACCTGGTCGGAGTGCACACCCTTCACGTACACCGACGGGGCGGAGTTCATGTCCCCGTCGGCCTGCTCCGCTTTCATCCGCAGCTCGAAGACGGGCAAAGTGTACTGGGTCGGGAACATCAGCCGGACACTCCCGCGCGGCAACAGCCCCCGGTACCCGCTGATCATCGGCGAACTCGATGAGGAGACGCTGTCGCTACGCAAGCAAACGGCCACGATCATCGATGATCGGCTAGCGACCGACCCGACGGACATGCAGCTCTCCAACTTCGGGATCGTGGAGGACCCAGGCACAGGCCACATCGTGCTGTACATGTCCCGGTACATGTCCCCGGGACACAAGGACAACCCCGGGTACGGCAGACACACGTACGTGATCGAGGTCAAGTAGGCCCGGCCGGAGAGCAACATGCAGACCGTCGAAGCACTCAGACGACAGATCAAGACCGCCAAGGACCTTCATTCGGTGGTACGCACCATGAAGGCGCTGGCGGCCGTGAAGATCACAGAGCTCCAGAACGCGGTGCGGTCCCTGGCAGACTACAACCGCACGGTGAAGATGGGGCTACGAGTGGCTCTGCGCAACCGACCCGAGGGCGTGGCGGCGTCAGAACCATCGCACAGCGACCGCTTGGGCGTTGTGGTATTCGGCTCCGACCAGGGCATGTGCGGGCAGTTCAACGAGGAGATCGGTCGACACGCTGCCGCGGAAATCGATAGGCTCGGCAGCGGCGGAGAACCACCTGCAGTCCTCACAGTCGGCGGCCGGGTTACAGCACGGCTGGAGGATGAGGGGCTGACGATCCAGCAGAGCTTCCCTGCACCGGCCTCAATCGGCGGCATCTCGCCCGTGATGGCGGATCTGCTGATGCAGATCCAAGCCTGGCGTTTCGAGCAAGGCATCGACCGTGTCGCGCTGTTCTACAACATGCAGTTGTCGACGGCGACGTACCGCCCACGAACGCTGCTAATGCTGCCCCTGGACCCTGACTGGCTGGCGTCGCTGGAGCAGGAGGCCTGGCCCTCGCGAGTACTACCGACCTTCACGCTGGAGTGGGAGCGGCTGTTCGCCGCCCTGGTCCGCGAGTATCTACTGGTCTCCCTGTTCAGAGCGGCGGCGGAATCCCAGGCCAGCGAGAACGCTGCGCGGCTGGCGTCAATGCAGGCGGCCGACCGAAACATCGAGGAGCGCCTCACCGAACTCGACGCCGAGTTCCACCATGTTCGCCAGACATCCATCACGGCGGAACTGCTGGACATCGTCTCCGGCTTCGAGGCCTTGACCGGCGAAGAACAGTGAGGCGCCGAGAAGGCATTCACTCCCCTCCGTCGAAGATACTCCCCCAGGTTCACCAACCATGAATCGATATGTCTCCCGCCTCACATACTGCCTATTCACACTCGCCGCCGGCCTTCCGGCGACAGGACAGCCTGCCCCGGAGGCCCGTCCGGCAAAGGATGTGCAGACGATGCAGCAGGGCAAGTCACCTGCAAGCGCCGTATTCGTCGACGACGGGGACCTGAAGCTGGTCCGCGAGGAGGGCGAGCAATGGCGCGCCGGCGACGGGTATGTCGAGTGCCAGGGCGTGAACAACATCCTCTGGGCCGGGAACGCGATCGGTGCGGGCGACTTCCATGTCCGAGCCGAGCTGACGATCCATGCTTTGGCGAGAAGCGCGGCTACCTTCGAGATCGACGGCAGTAGCCACTTCGGGTTCGAGGGCGCGACGGGCGAGATGTTTCTCAGCGGCCCGGTGTTCGGCCGCGGCACACAGTTCACCGGCGACCCGGCGCGGTTCCTCGAGGCCGGCAAGTCCTTCACCTTCGAGGCCATCCGCGAGGGCGACGAGTTGCGGTTCCTCATTGACGGCAAGGAAGCGCACAAGATGCCTTACGCGCGGTCGAAGCCTCTCGGCATGATCGGCTTCAGGCCGTGGCGAAGCAAGATGCAGATCCGCGGCTTCTCGGCATCAGGTGAACTCAGGCCACTTCCGGCGGCGAGCACACAGCCGAAGAACTACACGATCCCCACTATCGACGTGTCGATGGACGCCTCGCGCCAGGCGATCGTCGAGCGCATTCCGGGCCAGTACCTCGGCCACCCGACGACGGTTCTGCTGCGGGACAACCAGACGATTCTGTGCACCTATCCCCTCGGCCACGGCGGGCCGTCGGCGGTACTGAAGAAGAGCACCGACGGGGGCAAGACCTGGAGCGAACGCCTCCCCGTGCCCGAGAACTGGGCGACGGCGACGAATTGCCCGTGCCTGCACCGTCTCACCGGGCCCGACGGCGTGGAGCGGCTGTTCGTCTTCGAGGGCGTTGGCAAGATGCGCCAGGCTGTCTCCCTGGACAACGGCCAAACGTGGACGCCTTTCGAGGAGAACGGGCTACGCTGCATCGTTGCGCCGATCACCATTGTGCCGATAATCGGCGGACGCCACCTGATGATGTATCACCGCGGTCCCAATGACCAGGACCGCTCGCCCCTGACGCTGTGGCAGGCGATCTCCAACGACGGCGGGCTGACCTGGGAGAACCAACGACTGGTGGCCGAATTCGACGGAGCCGACCTGTGCGAGCCCGCGATCATCCGCTCTCCCGACGGCAAGCAACTGGCCGCGGTTGCCCGGGAGAACCGCCGCCGATACAACTCAATGCTCATCGTCAGCGACGACGAAGGGGAAACCTGGTCTGAGCCCGTCGAGCTGCCCGCGAGTCTCACCGGCGACCGGCACATGCCCCGCTACGCGCCGGACGGGCGACTGGTGATGACTTTCCGCGATGTCGCGGTTGGCAGCCCGACACGCGGCGACTTCGTGGGCTGGGTGGGAACGTACGATGACCTCGTGAACCTGCGCGAAGGCCAGTACCGGATCCGCTTCTACAACAGCCCGCGGAAGTTCGACCTCGGCTATCCGGGCCTCGAGCTGCTACCCAACGGAACGCTGCTGACGACGACGTACATCGTCCTGCAGGGCGACGAGAAGAACTCCGTGGTCAGCTTCCGCTTCAGCCTGGAGGACATCGACCGGCGGGCGGAGCTGATGCCCGAGGAGCAATGGGTCTACACCTCCGGCAAGGACGGATGCCACACCTACCGAATCCCTTCGCTGATTGTCAGCAACAAGGGCACCGTCCTGGCATTCTGCGAGGGACGGCGAGAGAGTCGGTCGGACTTCGGCAACATCGACATGATGCTGAAGCGCAGCGAAGACAACGGGGCCACATGGGGGCCGATGCAGGTGCTGGCGGATGATGGCGACAACACCATGGGCAACCCGTGCCCGGTTGTGGACCGCGATTCTGGGGACATCGTCCTCCTGCTGTGCCGCAATAACCACCAGAGCTTCGTGATGCGCAGCGCCGACGACGGACTCACATTCACTGAGCCCCGCGAGATCACGGAGTCAATCCGAACGCCCGAGTTCGACTGGACACGCGTGGCCACAGGACCCGGGAACGGCATCCAAATGAAGTCGGGGCGCATGGTCGTCCCGATGTGGTACATGTCAGGGGAGCTCTCGAAACCCGGGCACACATACCGTTCGGGCGCGATCTTCAGCGACGACTGCGGGAAGACGTGGAAGGCCGGACGAACCGTTGAGCCCGTCTTCCCGGACTGCAATGAGTGCGAGGTCGTCGAGGCCGACGATGGCCGACTGTGTCTCAATATGCGCAACCGAGTTGACGCTCGCCGCAGAGCCATCGCCTGGAGCGCGGACGGCGCCGAGACATGGTCGACGCCTGAGCTTGCTGATGCCCTGGTCGAGCCCGTATGCGACGCCGGCATGATCAAGCTGGAGCAACGCGACGCGGAGGGCAACCCGATCTGGCTGTTCTCCAACCCGGCCGGCGCAGCGCGCAACAACATGACCGTCCGGACGAGCTTCGACGAGGGGGCCACATGGCCGCTGGCGCAGGTTCTGCACCCCACGCACTCCGCATACTCGTGCTTGGGCCTGGTGTTCGCACGATTCAAGCTGGAGTGGTTGACCGAGACCTATTGGGAAGCCGAGTGACGACACTTGCCGCCTCGTGCCACGGACGTCACCGCGACGCGCTTGGCACAGCCCTCAAGGAGGACGCATCATGGGCAGCAACGACGCTCCACGGGTCCAGAGACTCGAGTACCGCGAGGAAGCTCGGTTCAGCACGGACGTTCTCGTCCTCGGAACCGGCATCGCCGCGGTGACGGCGGCCCTCCAGGCGAAGGCGCAGGGCAAGAATGTGTTGCTCGCCGCTTCAGCCCCCGCGCTCGCGAGCGAGATCACTGTCGCATTGGTGGGGGACCTGTGCGATGCCACGGACGCGCACCTGGCGGACATCCACCAGCGCGTGTCTGCTGTGAACGGTGTGCACGACGGGTGGATCGACCCGGGCATCACTGAGATTGTCGTGGACCGCGTGCTTGAGGAGCAGGGAGTTGATGTGCTGCTGTACGCGACCGCCGTGCAGGCCGAGACCGTGCCCGGCGAGCGGGTAACCGTGGTCATGGCCGGCAAGGACGGCGTATACCCCATCACAGCCGGGGCCGTCGTCGATGCGACGGACGAAGCAGCACTGTTCGCAGACTTCGAGCAGCCCGGAACCGTGCGCGCATCGCGCACGATCTACTTCCAGTTCGCCGGGGATGACCTGTCCGGAGTGCCGGCGGAGCTTGAGGGCTTCGAGCTGCAGGCTCGAACCACCTGGCCCGGCGAG
>JALGSS010000337.1 GCA_029821745.1 Candidatus Zipacnadia bacterium | reverse complement strand
CGGCAGGCGTTCCATGAAGTCATGGCGCACTGGGCCGGCGTGATCAGGCGCCTGGATGCCTCGCGCCCCATCATGACCGGGAGAATCCGCCGCTACCGGGGGCTGGGCTCGGGGCCGGACGGCTACGATATCGTGTGCCCCTACATGGACCCCGGAGTTTTGGAGGCCGACGCACTGACCCACAACGTTCATGGGGTGGACATGGCGCGACGTGCCAATCGCTTCCAGGCCCTTCCGTGCTTGGCAGTGCCCACCACCGAAGAATCCTACGCGCGTGGGGACTTGGCGCGCTGGATTGCTCTTGCGGGCCTGCACGGGGCCCGGGGGGTCGGATTCGCGGACCACGAAAGGATCGAGGGCAGTAGCGCACCGGAGATGGTTGTGGCGAAGTTCGGGAAGGCCGTGCGGGCGGCGATCCGGCCGGAGACCTTCACGTGTACGCCGGAGCCGACTATTGCCTTCCTGTACGAGCCCTACGCGAGCGGGTTCGATGTCGACAAGATCGGCGTCTACGGGTACCTGGATGGGTTCTCACCCGGCGAGCCGACCAACCCGTTTTCTGACTTCAGGATTGGCTGCCGCTACGGACTGGCAGATTACATCACGCTGGAGGACCTTCCGCTGATTGGGCTCGATCGGTATGGGGTCGTGCTGGCGCCGATGGCGCTGAACTTGCCCGAGAACGCGCAGGACCAATTGCGGGCGTACGTCCGTCGAGGTGGCGCGCTGGTGGCTGACCTGGGGGCGGGGATGTACCAGACGGGTTCGTGGTTGCAGATCCCGGATCCGCTGAAGGCCCCCTTCGGCATCGAGAGTCTCCTCCAGATGAGGGAGTACACTGGAGACCTGCACGTGAGCTGGACGCCACCGTGGGTCCCTTCGCTGGAGTCGGGAATGCGGACGACGGGGACACGCCAGACGCGTGGCAGGAAGGGGAAAAGACAGGGCAGCGCGACCGTAAGCAGCCCGGCGGGAGATCGACGCGAGCAGTTCACCGGCACGGCCGCTGAGAGACAGCCTCACCACATTTCGGGTCCGGTATGCTTCGCGATACCCACCTACGAAGCCAGGGCGCTGGCGACCCTGACAACAGCATACGAGGGCAAGCGGCGAGTGATCGCTGGGCTGTTCGGGAATGCCTTCTCGGATGGCATCGGGTGCTTCGCCACGCATCGCCTGTGGGCAGACTGGACCAGCAGTGGGGCTGTGTACGAGGCGTTGCATCATGACTTGTGCATCCGACGGGCGAAGGTCAAACTGCTGAACTCAGGGTTCTGGTCGAGCGGGTCCAGTGTGACGGCTACGGTAGATGGTGTGGCGGTATTCAACGCGCGACAGACACCGGCCCCCGTCGACACTATCGTGCACGATGCGAAAGACCACCTCTACTCGGGCGCGGCGGTGACTTTTTCCGCGCTCGCGAGACGCGAGGATGGAACACGAGCAGGAACGGTGCGGCTGTCTCTGGACTTGCCGCCTGTCTCACTGAGGGTATGCAGGCCGGTGGCCGTGCGAATCCAGCCATACACCGACACGTGCAACGCCAGACTCGTCTCACAGAGTCGGGATCGGCTGGTGCTGGAACTAGCGGGCGACGGCGCGGAGTTGCTCGCGTCTGATGACGGCGGCCAGCGTCTGGGAACCGGCGCTGAAGTCGACGTCCGCCTGACGGTTACCGACGGCGGCTACTGCGTCGCGCCCCGATCAACCCACAGCGTACATGTGCGCCCTGACCGGGGTCGCGCGTATGATTACACCGTGACCGCAACCCCCAGCGGCGACCTGCGCTTCTCCGAACTCGTATCCCACGCGATCGTGACGCTCACCCCGGTGCGCAACCGCTGACCTGTCTCCCCGGGACGTCGGCTACTGAGACTTCTCAGAGAAGGCGATGCGCGTGCGGGCGACGATGATGCCGTTTCTCTGGTGGGTCCAGATGCCCACGCGTCCGCTGTTGATCGGATCGGGGTCGTCGTACTCCAGGGCTTTCCGACCGTCGACGTAGAAAGTCAGGTGGTTTCCTGTGCGCTCCAGCCGGCAGTGGAACCAGTGCCGGTGGAAATCGTTCAGGTTGCCGGATGTGCTAGGGTTGGCGAACTTGAATGCTGTAGTGGCGGCGACAGTCTCGCCTCTCCTGATGATCTTGCTGCAGGTGTTCTTGTCACCCGCAAAGACGAACGCGTAGCCGCTGCACAGGTTCTCGCCATCGCCGCAGATGATGCCGTTGATGTCGCTGGGGTGGCTGTATCCAGGCCCCCCGGACAGGTCCATCATCATTGCGCCCCAGAACTCGAAGACCATGTCGCCGCCGAACTCCGGCTTGCTCCACAGAAGCGGAGTCTGGGCCTGTCGGCCACACAGCCAGGACCACTGTGGCTGGCAGTTCCACCGGTCACTGATCTCCCACAGGCCGTCGCCGGGCTGCCAGTCGGTCGGGGCGCCGCTGAAGCTTTCGTCGACGATGTTCGGGGATGTGAGGGTGACGTTGTCTAGGTTGATCCCCACGCCCCCGAGCTTGAGGCCCACGGCGGGCGCCTCAGTGCCCTGCCCGGCTTCCACCCAACCGAACGGCTCGCCGTCGAGGCGCGCGATCACGATGCCCCCTCGGCGTTCAATCTCCAACAACGGCTCATCCTCCTGCGGCTCTGCGGAGCCGCCCGCGCCGCTCAGGCTCTTGCCGGAGGAGCACTTGACGTGGGAGACGCCCTTTTGCGCGGTGAACTCGAGCGCGTCGTCGGCGGATTTGAGGCCGTCCGTGTCGGCAGCTAGACGCAGGCCGATGCTACCGTTGCGGCCCGTGAAGTACTTTAGCTGACAGCGAATGTCGAAGTCTCCCCACGCCGGGAGTGTGTAGGCGTACACACGGGATCCTAGTGCGCTCCACGAGGCCAGCGGGCGGGCCCAGTCGGCCATCGTGTCCTCTTTCGCGAACTGCTCGGTGATCGAGACCGGCTCCACCGGCGGGGGCAGGAAGGACAACTGGATGTTGTCGAAGGCGGCTGTGGCGGACGGTGAGCCGTAGACGTAGTAGCCGACCATCCCCTTGGCGGCGCGGTCGGTGTCTACGGCCTGGAGGGCGCGCTTGCCATCGACAGCGACGGCAATGTAGTTCCGGTCGGCCGTGACGTCGACGTGGTAAGTCGTCTGAGGATTCATGGCCGCGCTGCGGTCGGCGATCAGGCTCCCCTGCCCGTCGGCGATCTTCCAGAGCTGCTGAGACGCCCGCCCGCCATGCTTTGCGCTGGGGCCCCAGAGGAACAGGTAGTAGTCGTCGCGGTCAGTCAACGCGAAGGTCAGGCCGACGCTCGTCGCGGTCCAGGGGAGGATGTCGGCGCTGAAGCGGTAGTTGGACCAGTCGGGCGAGCCGGTGATGCCGATGGCCAGTTGCGACGTTGCGGCGGGCTTGCCGCAGATGCGGCCCTGGTATGGCGTCCACGTGCCGGCGAGGGCGTGGATGGGTAGCTTCTGGTCTCCATCATACTCATCGCGGTACTGCCGGTAGCCGGCGAGCTGGACGTCGTCGAAGTATGCCTTGCTGCAACCCTCCGTGTAGAGGCCGATCCGGCCTTCACCGAAGGTCTCATCCTGGGCTTCACACACGATCCGGCCGTCCACGAGGCCCGCTATCCAGCCGTCATGGGCCCGCACTGTCAGCGTGTACCAGTTGCCTGATGTCAGGTAACGAGAGGCGTCGTCGAGAACGACGGTCTCTCCGTCCACAATCTTGATCAGTTCGGCTTTGCCGTCGGGGAGGTCTGTGTTGCTCGTGGTGGCGGCGACCCGGAACAGGTAGCAGTCGCTGGGTTCGGCCACATAGAAGGCCATGCCAACGTAGCCTCGCCCGCGAGGCTTCGTCGCCGTGGAGGCCTCGTAGCCATCCCAGAAGGTCTCACCCGCCAGCGCGAGGGCCTTGGCGCCCATGCCGACGTATGAGAACGGGTTGGCGCTCTTGGCGGCCTCGGCCCGGGCGTTGCGGCTCTCAGGTAGGGCTGTACGCCATGATCCGCCGGCAGACTCCCATGGGTTCGGCTCGCCTGCCGGACGGGCGAAGTCATCGTCGAACAGCATCTCGCCGATGGGCTGGGCGTAGATGTCGGAGACCTTCGCTCCCTGGGCTACGTGGCCGATCTGCTCGCCGGGACGGAAGAGGTCGTAGACACGCAGGAGCCCCTTCCGGTCGCATAGCACGCGCGTGCTAAGGGCGCGACGCTTGATTGTGATGGCGTACTTGCCCTTCTCCGCGGGGGCCGGCCAGCCCTGATGCGTCGCCAGGACCGTATCTCTACCATCGGCCACCTTGCCGAGAGCGGCGCCGCCGGCGTACATCTGCAAGTACTGGTAGTTGGCCGCGTCTGCATAGCAGAACACGATCCGCGCGGCGTCGCTCGTGCCCCAGCCGTCACCGACCTCGATGTCGGCGCGCACGTCGACCTCTCCGCCGACGGCGTCCTCCAAGAATTCGTAGCCCGAGGTAGTCTGTTGGGCAGCGGCGTTGAACACTGTGAGCGAGAGGAGAACGGCAAGCAGCACAACATGCGAGCGGCAGGTCATCGCGGAAGCTCCAGGTGCAGCGGCCAGTGACAGCATGCGTCGTTGCGTGGGGCGGCGGAACCGACGGCATCCGTAGGAGAACGGCATGGGAGACGCTCGTCTCCGGCCCCGCGCAAACGTTACCACATTGGACACTCCGGGGGCGGGAAAAGTTCGGTTCGAGGGCACGTGCGGCCAGCAAACCGCGAACAGGCGGAGTGTGATTGGCCGAGGGCTCTCGAGACCTACGGATTCTGTCAGCGTCGCGGGGGTCTGCTTCCCCGGGGAAACTCATGAGGGGTGCTCAGTGTTTCATCTTGTGCGTGCGTGCGTTTTGGAGTCATGATAGGATTGGCAACGTGAGCAGGCCGGCCGCGACGTCCGCCGGCCTGAGCGGACAACACTGGAGTGAACGACCCTGAGAGGTTGGCGCGTCGGGTCCATCGGCGGTATATCGATCGAGATCAACAGCTCGTGGTTGATTGTCTTCGCCATTGTGGTCTGGGACTTGGGGAACCACGGCTTCCCCGGACTCGGCGTCGGCGGCCGCACCTGGCTGCCCTGGGTGGCGGCGGTCATCACGACCTTCCTGTTTTTTGGCTCAGTTCTGCTGCACGAGCTATCGCATTCCTTCGTCGCGAAGCGGATGGGCATTGGGGTCAGCCGGATCACCCTGTTCATCTTCGGCGGCGTGGCGCAAGTGGAGGCGGAGCCCAAGACGCCGAAGGAAGAGCTCCTGATCTCTCTGGCGGGCCCGGCGATGAGCGTGTTGCTCGCGCTGGTCTTCGGAGCGGGATACTGGGCGCTGGTGCGGTATCTGGGCGCGGGCCTCGTGACACGGTGTCTGGAGCGCGTCGCAATCGTCAACCTGATCCTCGCCGTGTTCAACATGATCCCGGGCTTCCCCCTGGACGGTGGGCGCGTTGCCAGAGCCCTGCTGTGGTACTCCTGGGGCGACCGCCTGCGAGCGACCCGTGTGGCGTCAGTGCTGGGGCAGGTTGTGGGCTACGGCCTCGCCGCCCTCGGCGTGGGCCTGGGCATCATGAGCGCGAGCCTGTGGCTGATCATCTTCTACGCGGGCATGGGGATGCTGCTGGCGTCCGTCGCGCGGGTCACTTACCAGCGCGAACGGGCGCAG
>JALGSS010000336.1 GCA_029821745.1 Candidatus Zipacnadia bacterium | reverse complement strand
CTTGATCCGGACCTTGTCGCCCTCGATGCACATGGAATCGTACAACGGGCTTGACCATGCGACATCCTTGCCGTAGGCGACGCCGAGGGCGGCCATGGCAAGCCGCTTGCCGACATCCTGCTTGTTCTTCGGGTGGATGTTTGTGGCTTCGCCGATCTCGATGATGACCGCCATGCCGGTTTTGGGCAGCGCGAGAGCCATGTTCTGAGCCTCACGCAACTCCGCCCATGCGCTCTCGCCGGGCTGGGGGGCCACTGCTGTGAAGTTCGCCAACTGGACGAAGAAGAAGGGGAACTCAGGCTGTCCCCACTTCGCTCGCCAGTCCTGGATCATGTCGGAGAACAACTTGCGGTACTGGTAAGCGCGGCCCGCGTTGGACTCGCCCTGATACCAGATTGCGCCGGCGATCGGGTAATTGAGCAGCGGGGCGATCATCGCATTGTACAGGTTCGACGGCCGATGAGGGCTGGTCGGGCCGAGGGGCCCGCGGGGCCTACGCGGTGGCGTTTCACCCTCTGCCTTTGCCTTCGCGACTGCCTCTTTCCACGCCGGGATCGTCTCCTCGTTGTACTTCTTCACGGCCTCCGGGTAGCCGTCAATGATCGCTGTCCAGCGTTCGTGGAGAGGCGTGTAGTAGTCATCGGCGAGGGTCTCGGCGCTTGTCCAGGCCTCCGCCGGCGTGCCGCCCCACGAGGTGTTGATGAGGCCGACGGGGACTCCCAGTTCCTGGTGAATCTTGCGACCGAAGAAGTAGCCCACCGCGGAGAAGTACTTGACGGTGTCGGGTGAGCACGGGGCCCATCTGCCCTTGACCTGATCCAGCGGCGTGTCGGAGGTGACGCGACCGACGGAGAAGAGGCGGATATTGGGGGACATCGCCATGTTGGACTGCCCTGAACAGATCCAGACTTCGCCGAACATGACATTCTCCAGCTTGATGCTGTTCTTGCCGGTGATCGTCATGTCGAAGGGGCCGCCGGCCTTTATCGGCTGCAGCTTCACCTTCCACTCTCCGGCGTCGTCGGCGGTTGCGGCGACCTTCTGGGCGCAGACCTCGACGGTGACCTTCTCGCCGGCATCGGCTGTCCCCCAGACGCAGGCGGCTGCGCCCTGCTGCAGGACCATATTGCTGCCGATGAGGGCCGGCAGCGTAACGTCAGCATGCACCGTGCTCGCGAGACAGGACACGGCCACGAGTACAACGATAAGGCGAGGTGGTGGCATGGCAGGACTCCTCTCGTTGACCAACTGGCGGGGGCGTAACGTCAATTCAATTCGCCAGTCTCGGATGGTTTTCCTTCCCCGGCAGGGACGCGATGAAGGAGAGTGGTCAATGGCCGAGGAATTAGTAATGAGAATTCAATATGCGACGGGGCGGCTCTCACCCACTGCATGGCGCGGGTGAGTTGCGCCCCCCCAGCCGAATGAGAGCGCAGACTACGCATGAGCGACGACCAGGTGGTCGAGCAACCGAATACGGGCACGGTCGAGCGAGTGCGGGGCAGCGTGGTCGACGTCCGCTTCGAGCGTCGGCTTCCGGCGCTGCGGTCGAAGCTGCTTGCGGGCAGGGATGGCGCGGTGGTGATCGAGGTGGCGGCCCACCCGTCCGAGGATACGGTGCGCGGAATTGCGCTGAACCTGACTCAGGGACTGGCGCGCGGGTCCACGGTCATCGACACGGGGGCGCCGCTGCAGGTCCCTGTTGGGCGGCAGCTTCTGGGGCGTGCACTCAATGTGTTCGGGGAGACCATCGACAACCTGGATCCGATCACCAACGCCGAATCCCGCTCGATCCACCAGCCTGCCGCGTCCCTGGCGGACCAGGCGACCAAGTCCGAGGCGTTCCTCACTGGCATCAAAGCCATCGATGTCCTCGCCCCGCTGGAACGGGGCGGGAAAGCCGGGCTGTTCGGTGGCGCGGGCGTGGGCAAGACGGTCCTGATCACCGAGCTGATCCACAACACGGTGGACAAGCACGAGGGCGTGAGCATCTTCTGCGGTATCGGCGAACGCTGCCGGGAAGCCGAGGAGATGTACAGGGACCTCGCGACGGCCGGCGTCCTGGACAACACGGTGATGGTCTTCGGCCAGATGAACGAGCCCCCGGGCGCGCGGTTCCGCGTGGGGCACGCCGCCCTGACGATGGCCGAGCATTTCCGGGACGTGCAGCGCCAGGACGTCCTGCTGCTGATCGACAACATCTTCCGATTCATCCAGGCGGGGCAGGAAGTGTCCGGGCTGCTGGGCCAGTTGCCCTCGCGTGTGGGCTACCAGCCGACCCTGGCCTCGGATCTTGCCCAACTGGAGGAGCGCATCTGCAATACGACGACGGGCGCGATCACCTCGATCCAGGCGGTGTACGTGCCGGCGGACGATTTCACGGACCCGTCAGCGGTGCATACATTCTCGCACCTCTCGGCGTCGATCGTGCTGTCACGACGCCGGGCCCGTGAGGCGCTGTACCCGGCCATCGATCCCCTCGCGTCCACGTCGAACATGCTCACGCCGCTCGTGGTGGGTAAGCGGCACTACGAGCTGGCCCGGGAGATCAGGGCAACCCTCGCCAACTATGAAGAACTCAAGGACATCATCGCCATGCTGGGGCTGGAGGAGCTGTCCGAGCGTGACCGCCGAACCGTTCACCGGGCCCGCCGCCTGGAGCGATTCCTGACCCAACCGTTCTTCACCACGACGCAGTTCACGGGGCTCGAGGGAAAGCTCGTGGAACTTCAGGACTCCCTCGAAGGCTGCGAGCGCATCCTCAACGACGAGTTCTCGGATCGCCCGGAGCGGGCGCTGTACATGATTGGGGGCATTGATGAGGCTGCGGACGATTAACCTGAAGATTCTGCTCCCAACCCACGTGCTCCTGGAGGAGGAGGCCGTCAAGGTCACGGCCGAGGCCGTGAACGGCTCCTTCTGCCTGCTGCCGAGACATGTGGATTTCGTGTCGGCTCTCGATGGCGGGATCCTCTCGTATGAGAACCCCGAGGGCGAGGAGCATTTCGTGGCGATACACGAGGGCATCCTCGTCAAGTGCGGGGCGGACGTATCGGTCTCCACGCGGGATGCAGTGGCCGGCGAGGACCTGGGGCAGTTGCGGGCGGCCATTGAGACCCAGTTCCGGGAGCAAGGCGAGCGTGAGGTGCTGACCCGGACGGCCCTGTCGAAGCTGGAGATGAGTATCATGCGACGTTTCATGAAACTGGGAGAGAACTTCCGTGGCTGAGAACCCGCAGGCGCCCCAGCAACCGGGCAATTCCGAGGAGCCATGCAAACCCGAGGACGAGTACTGCGAGTTGATCGGCGCTAAGGAACACCGGAAGATCCAGGCCCGCAAGCGCGGCGATCAGGGAGTCTGGTTCGGTCTCGGCATGTTCGGGATGATCGGCTGGTCGGTGGCGATTCCGACGGTCGTCGGGATATCCCTTGGCATCTGGATTGATCGCGAGTGGCCCAGCGAGTTCTCGTGGACGCTGATGCTTCTCGTGGGCGGTCTCATGCTGGGCTGCCTCAACGCTTGGTATTGGCTCAACCGCGAGCAGGAGGACATCAAGCGGGCCAAAGAGGACGACAGGGATGAATGAGATCGCGCATCTGCTGTTGGCTTCAACGGCCGGGCTGGCGCTGGGCGCGTTCTACTACCAGGCCCTCTGGTGGACGGTTCAGCGGGTCGTCAAGACTCAGAGGCCCTTCGGGTTGATGGTCGGCAGCTTCGTTGTGCGCAATGTAGTGGTTCTCGGCGGGTTCTGGTGCTGCGGGACACGAGGCTGGCAGGGCTTGATCGCGGCCTTCGTGGGCTTCCTGGTCATGCGGGTCGTGTTCGTCCGCAAGCTCGGGCCTCAGCCGGGCCCCGAAGCATCCGAGCCGACCACGACGATCGAAGAAGCACGGGAACAGGAGACCAACGGGCGTTGAACATTTCACCGGACGAGATCATCTACTGCCAGTTCGGGCCTGTGCCGATCACCGCGACCCTCGCCTTCACGTGGGCGGTCATGGCGCTGATGGTGATTGGGTCATGGCTGATCACGCGCCGGCTCACCGACCATCCACACATGTCGCGTGGGCAGAACATGCTGGAGGTGCTGGTGCTCGGGATGCAGTCGCAGATCCGGGAGATCAGCCAGCAAGATCCCGCGCGCTATCTGCCCTTCGTGGGAACGCTGTTCCTGTTCGTGGCGGTGTGCAACCTGCTGACAATCGTCCCGGGCTACCAGGCGCCGACAGGCTCCCTCTCGACAACTGCCGCCCTGGGGCTCTGCGTCTTCGTAGCCGTGCCGGTCTACGGAATCCAGACCCGGGGCCTGCGGTCGTACCTGAAGCAGTACATGGAGCCCAACGTATTCATGCTCCCCTTCAACGTGATCGGGGAGCTGTCCCGGACGCTGGCGCTCATGGTGAGGCTGTTCGGGAATATCATGAGTGGCGCGATGATCGTCGCCATCCTGCTGACGATCGTCCCGTTCTTCTTCCCGGTGATCATGCAGGCCCTCGGCCTGCTGACCGGACTGATCCAGGCGTACATCTTCGCGATCCTCGCCATGGTGTATATCGCCTCGGCGACTCGCGTCAAAGGAAATCAACAAGCGGCCGACGGTGCCGCCAATGAGGGAGATGACTGACTTGGAGGCAGCCGAACTCATCGGAATGGTCTCGGTGTTCGTCGCGGGGTTGACCATCGCTATCGGCTCCGTTGGTCCCGCGCTGGGTGAAGGCCGGGCGCTGGCGGAGGCGCTGGGAGCCATCGCCCAGCAGCCGGACGAAGCCAACACCATCACGCGAACGCTGTTCGTGGGTCTTGCAATGGTCGAATCGACGGCGATCTACTGCTTCGTGGTCGCGATGATCATTCTCTTCGCGAACCCGTTCTGGAACCACTTCATCGAGACCAAATAGGGATCACCATGGAAATCAACTGGCTGGTGCTGGTCGCCCAGATCGTCAACTTCCTGATCCTCGTGGCGCTGCTCAAGCGCTTCCTGTATGGACCCATCATCAACATGATGGATCAGCGTGAGGCGAAGCTGCGGGCGACGGTGGAGGATGCCGAGAAGAAGGGGGTTGAAGCCGCGCAGGCCGCGGATATGTACCGCCGGGACCGGCAGGAGCTCGATGAGCAGCGGGACGCGATGCTTAGAGAGGCAGCGGCTGAGGCCGCCAGTGAACGCAGTGAGTTGATCAGGCAGGCCCGCCTGGAGGCACAGCAGGTCGAGACTCGCTGGAGGGAAACCATCGAGCGCAGCAAAGCCTCGTTTCTCCGCGACCTGCGGCAACGGTCTGGCGAAGAAGTCATGGCAATCGCGCGGAAGGCTCTGGCCGACCTGGCAGGAGCCGACCTGGAGGCCCAAGTGATCCGGGCCTTCACGGAGCGCCTCGCGCAACTCGACCCGCTCGAGCGGGACGCGATGATCGCGCAGATCGAGGACTCAGGCGGCGAGGCCATGCTGGTCAGCGCGTTCCCCATCCCACGGGACGCTCGGGGTGCGCTGATCGACGTGATCGGGAAGCAGTTCGGCACCGACAACTCCATCGACTACGAGGTCTCCCCCGACTTGCTGTGCGGGATCGAGGTACGCACCGCTGGACGGAAGATCGCGTGGAGTCTGGACAGCTACCTCGGCGAGCTCGAAGATGCCCTGGCGAGAACACTCGAGGAAGTGACCGCGGTGGACGCCGAGGAGGGCAGGCCTGATGACAGGATCCAGTGAGCAGCCCGATGTCCTGCAGGCCGTCCTCGATGATACCTTCCGGTCTATCCGCCGGATCGTCGACGAAGGCAAGCCGGCGCTTCTGTCGGAGGAAGTCGGCACAGCGGCATCTATCGGGCAGGGCGTCGCGCGGATCCGGGGCCTCCCGGGCGTGGAGTCCGAGGAACTCGTACAATTCCCCGGCGACCTGATGGGCATGGCCTTCAACCTGGACCCCGACGAGGTCGGCGTGATCCTCCTCGACGAGAGCGAGCACATTCGCGCCGGAGTCGAGGTGCGCCGGACCGGGCGATTGCTCGACATCCCCGTCGGCGAGGCATTGATGGGCAGAGTCATTGATGCCCTCGGGCGGCCACTCGATGGGCGCAAGCCGCCACGGGCAGCCGAGCGACGCGCCATTGAGCGCGTGGCGCCGGGGATCATGCACCGGGCACCCGTGGAGACGCCCCTGCAGACAGGCCTCAAGGTGGTCGATGCGCTGATTCCCGTCGGGCGGGGCCAGCGCGAGCTCATCCTCGGCGACCGCCAGACCGGGAAGACCGCCGTCGCGCTGGACACCATCATCAACCAGCGCGACACGGGCGTTGTCTGCATCTACTGCGCGATCGGCCAGCGCACATCGGCCGTCGCCAAGTTCATCGCCGACCTTGAAGAGTACGGGGCCGCCGACTACACAACCGTCGTGATCGCGTCAGGCGACGACCCGCCCGGCCTTCAGTTCATCGCCCCCTACGCCGCATGCACCATCGGCGAGTACTTCATGGAACGCGGCAGAGACGTCCTCGTCATCTACGACGACCTAACGCGCCACTCTCGTGCTTACCGTGAACTGTC
>JALGSS010000335.1 GCA_029821745.1 Candidatus Zipacnadia bacterium | reverse complement strand
CCGCGTGCTGCCTTCTCGCGCCCAGTCCGACGAAACCCAGCCCCACGGTCTGGCGGCGGCAGTCAGCGAGAGTGGGCAGATCAGCCTCAGCGACGGCTCTCAACCGATCATTCAGGGCGAGTACTTCCACCTGTTTGCCGCTGGCAAGCCGCAGCGCACGGAGACGCAGGACGGCGATGTGCGGCGTGTCTGCCTTACCTATGACACACCGCGAGGCCAGTTGACCAAGGAAGTCCTCGCTTCGCCGACCGAGACATGGCTGCTCTGGACCGTGAAAGCGAAGGAGACGATGCGAGGGGAGCTCGGCTTCTACTGCCCGGAGGCCGCCTTCAAGCCGCCCTTTGTCACATACCGCGCGATCAACCAGGCGATGGTAGCGGAGAAGGAGAGCCTGGAGTTCTCCTCGAGCTACTGCATCCTCTCCGGCGGCGAGGAGAGCTTCCGCGAATTCCAGTGCGGGACGAGCGGGCGCGGTGACTGGCAGTTCCAGGACCTGCGCGCTGGTAGGGATATGTACCGGTTCGTGGCTGTGCCACGGCTGACAGCGGGTGATGAGTGGCGGGCGGCCTTCCGCTACGTTCGCGACAGTGCGGAGCCCTACCCCAAGATCTCCTTCGATGGCGCGCGGGAGGAACGCGGGATCCTCGCCACGCTCCTGCCTGACGCGGTCACCGACGGCTTCACGATCATTCCTGCCCGGGAGGCGCGGTACACCTTCAGCGGACGGCCGTTGCTTGTCAATATGAAGTACCTGGCCCTGGATAACACCGACCGCACCGTCAACATCGACTGTCGGCTTTCGGATATGTGGGGTCGGACCGTCGGGCAGAAGACCTATGAACTCGACAACCAGAGGAAGCGATTCGCGGCCATCCAGTTCCCGGTGACGCTGCCGCTAAACGCGGCGTACCGGCTAGCGATCAGCTACAACAGCGGGGAGGAAGCCCGCACGCGGGAGTTGGTGCTGGTCTCGCTGCCGGAAGTCGCTTACACGGGTCTGAGGCCCGATTCGGTGTTCGGCGCGGCGATTGGCTCCGGGGATTATCTGGGCACTCTCGCCAAACGGATCGGTCTGAAGTGGAACCGATGCCATTGTGCGATCGGCGACACTCAGGCGGGCACAGTCCTTCCCGAGCGCGGAAAGTACACGTGGGACGCCGTCGAGCGGGCCTACGAGTTCCACGGGAAGTATGGCTTGTACGCGTGTACACGTGGGACGCCGTCGAGCGGGCCTACGAGTTCCACGGGAAGTATGGCTTGTACGCGTGCCACTCGATCAGCGAGGGCTGGCGGGCCAAGTGGCTCTCCGACTTGTGGAAGGCAGGCGATTTCGACGCGTACTTGGAGGCCTTCGTCGAGGAGTATGTGAAGCCGCTGGCGACGCGCTTCAAGGGGCGGATCACGTGCTGGGAGATCACCAATGAGCCCTACTACCAATTCCGGGATTGCCCGGAAAAGTGGGTGCGCCTGCTCAAGGAGACCTATCAGGCCCTCAAGGAGATCGATCCGAACTGCGTTGTGGTCGGCACTTGCGGACCGCCCGGAAGCATGGGCTATAGCTGGTACCGGCGCACCTTCGAACTCGGCTCGCTGGACTACCAGGACGCGGTCTCGTCTCACCTGTACCACTTCGGCCCGTGGGTGGGCAGTCGCGTGTCACTCACCGTCCGCGACTGGATGCGCGAAATCCGCAAGGTCATGGCGGAGAACGGGAAGGTCGTTCCCTTGTGGAACTCCGAGACGACGGTGACGCCGCCGTCCTCCATGTACACGCACCCTTCGCACACGCGATATGTCAGATATCACCCCGGCGAGAGCCCGACGGACCCGGTCGAGCAGGCGCAGATATACTTCAAGGTCCTCGTTGTCCACAAAGCCGAGGACGTAAAGTACTCCTTCCACATCTTCCACGGCGGGGTGGAGTACACGTCCCACACGGCTGAGTATGACGAGACGCCCCTGGCGTTCCTCGCCGCCCAAGCCTCGCTGGCCAAGCATCTCGAGAAGGCGGAGTATGTCGGCGATATCGAGCTGCATGGTGACATCCAAGCTTGCCTGTTCCGCGACGGCAAGCGCGTGATTTTGATCCCGCCGGCCGACCAGTTCACCGCGCGGGATGTGTTCGACAACGAACTGCCCCTGGAGGGCGATGACTCGACGACGGACCTCGCGGTCACGTGGGAGAGCTTCTTCCTCATCAGCGATACTGTATCAGTCGAAAAGTTGCGGGAAGCCTGTGCGAGGGCGGAGGTCAGCGTGCACTTCGCCGAGGACCTCGCCACACGCACTGCGGGCACGTTCATGGGCGACGACGCCGGACCCGCCCGCCGGTCAAACTGGGTCGGGTTCCACCCAATTGATCTGGCGCCTGTCGCAAACCGCGGTTTCCGCGATGAGACCCCGGGGGACAGAGAGGGCGGCTGGACCGACGAGGGTGAGAACGACATGCGCTCCCTACCCACGGGCGAGTGGATGATCAACAAGGTCCCATTCCGCATCCTCGACCCCGAGAAGAACGCGGGCAAGTCCTGCATCGTCCTGAAGGGCGGCATCCAGGCGGACGCGCCGTTCCCGGAGCAGGTGTCAATCCCGGTCAGCAAGAGATTGAGCAAGCTGCACTTCCTGCACACCGTTACGTGGGGTGAGAAGAATCGGGCCGCCTTCCGCTACGTCATTCACTACACGGACGGCTTCAAGGAAGAAGTGCCCGTCGTGAACCAGCAGAACATCGCCGACTGGTGGCTGCCGGCGGACTTGCCGAACGCCAAGCTGGGATGGGAAGGCCCGAACTCCGTGCGCGAGAAGACGCGCCTGTGGCACGCCGAGCATGAGATCACCCACCCCAACGGCGCCCAGGCGACCATCGACCGCATCGAGATCATCACCGAGGGAAGACGCTCGATCCCGGTCATCGTGGCGATCACCGGCGTCTACTCGAACTGAGGGCCGGTCCAGAGGGAGAGAACCCATCGTGTGGCCAATAGCCTGGGGTGCGCCATTTCAGGTAGGATCGTGCTTCGTGAAGCGACTACGCTGGGCGATCATTTTGGCGGTGGCGATGCCGTCTGTGTGGGGCACCGGCGTGGCATATCCGCATGAGGGCTCGGCGCCCGATGTGGGGGCGCTCGGCGATGGCATTGTGACGGTCTCTGACGCCATAGAGCTGTCACGGGAGTACCTGGCCGCGGAGGGTGATCAGAAGGGTAAGACGGCAAGCAGGCTGGCGACGTACGAAGGCTCGATTGCTCCAGTCATCTCCGCACTATCGGTGCCGGGGGAGAGACAGTGGAACGGCGAGCATGGGTTCCTGGTGGAGCAGCACTTCACGGCCCCGAGACTGCGCGACAAGTACGCGCAGGACCTGCTCTTCTTCTGGGTTCCAGAGGAATATGACGGAACGGCGCCCTACGGGCTCCTGATCTTCATGCACGGCGGCAATTCGCGCACGGCCCGAACGGGCGCGAGGGTCGTGCTGGAGGAGCCGGGCGGAGACCGGCACAGCTACGGCCTCAGGCCGTACATTGAGCACGCTGCTTACATAACGGTTGCGCCCTCAGCCCCATGGGATAAGAGCAGCGACACGCGCTGGAACCTCCGCGAGGCGGACGAGTACATCGGCGCCGTGCGTCAGGAGTGTGAGTACCGGTTCAGGATCGACCGGGACCGGGTGTTCCTGGGTGGGCAGTCCATGGGCGGGTTCGGAGCGTATCACCTCTGCCAAAGGCTCGGCGACACCCTTGCGGGCGCCATACTGGTCGGGGGAGCATGGGCGGCGGCCAACTGGGCATCGGTCATAGGAACCCCGCTCTACATCAGCCACGGTGCAAACGATGCCGTCGCGCCGGACACACCGGGCAAGGCACATCGCCCGCGGTACACCGACGTGTTCTATGCGCGGACTTTGCACAAGCTGCTGACACAGGCGGGAGCGGAGCACGTGTATGTGGAACATGCCGGCGGCCACGCCCTCAGAGAGGCGACCCAGGCGCTCTCGGGGCTTGTGGACTGGATGGCGACAAAGAGGCGTGACCCCTTCTACCCGCGAGTGGTCGCCGTCACGCCCCGTGGCTGGAGGGCGTGGGACGACACCCCGACGCCCCACAGCCGATGGGTCAGCATCCTGGAGACGGGCGAGGGCGAGATGGAGTATGACGCTGTCCACTGGACCGGGCCGGACCCAAAATGGGAGGAAACTCGGGAGGAATTCGACAGGGGGGGCATGGAGCTGACCAAGGTGAAGGTCAAAGGAGCGTTGGCGGACGCCCGATACAAGGGCAGCAACGTGTTTGATGTCATCACACAGAACGTGACGCGCTTCTCGCTGTGGCTGCATCCGGGAATGGTGGACTTCGCAAAGCCGATCCAGATAACCGTGAACGGGACGACACAGTACGCCAACGCCCGACCTGCTCTGCTGGACGCTCTCCGCAGCTACGAGCGACGTCGGGATTGGGGGCTGGTTTACTACTGCGAGCTGGCTGTGGACGTGAAGTAGCGACGCAACACGCGATATCGACTCATTGGCCAAGGTCTACCAACCGGCTCTCACGGAGCATACAAGGGGCGTCACGAGGGTACCAGGCGCGTGATCCCTGGAATCTGCACTTGTTCGGGCCTACGACGCCATGTGGGCGGCGAGCGCGACCGCTGATGCGGGGCCGACCGGCCCGGCCGAGCAAGACTTCAAACCCCTGTTCACGCTGAATGCCCCCCGCGCCGATCACGGCCCTCGTCAGCGGAGACGTCCATGGCGACGATTCCGAGGAGTTAATCGCCGGGTGCGAGGACGGCACCGTGCTATGCGTGACCGCGCGTGGCGACGAGTTGTGGCGTAGCACGCTGCCCGCGAAGGTGAACGCAATCGCTACCGTCGACCTGGATGATGACGGGAAGCTTGAGGTTGCCTGCGGGGTCGAGGATGAGCACCTGCATGTGCTGAATCCCGACGGGACGGAGCGCTGGAAGCGGTTCTTCGAGGCCTACCGCGCATCGGGTGGCCGGGAGGGGCACGTGCGGGTGGTGACTGCGGCAGATTTCGACGGTGATGGCATCCCCGAGATTGCCTGCGGCGGCGCCAACGCGTCCTTCTTCGTGGTCGACGCCGAGGGGCACACGAAGCAGTCAGAAGGGCAAGACTGGGTCGTGCGGGTGAAACACAGCGCGTCGGCCATAGCGGCAGCCGATGTGACTGGTGACGGGCGGCCGGAGCTTCTCGGTGGCTATACCTACTTCGGACGCGCGCTGATTGACTTCACCGACACGGGGCGCAGCCGAGTGAGCAATCTCGGCGGGTGCATTAGCGGCTGCGAGGCCGTGACGGCTGCCGACGTCGACGGTGACGGAATCTAAGGAGGCCATCTTCGCCGACCGCGACGGACAGGTGACCGCGTGCCGGAAAGCGCAGCCAGGCCAATCCGCCGCCCAGATCGTGTGGCAGAAGATGGTCGGCGACGACGCGATCACGAAGGTGCTGGCGCGGGACATGGATGGCGATGCACAGGACGAGATCCTGCTGGCCTCGAAGAGCGGGGTCATCGCTGCCCTCGCGGGCGATGGCGCAGTGAAGTGGCTGCGCTACGCCCAGAATCAGGTGACGGACGCCGAGGTTGCGGGCATGCCGGGACACTCCTTCATCCTGCGCAGCTCCACCGATGGCTCGATTGCGGCGCTTGATGCAGAGGGCGAGGAGATGGCCCGCTGGACCGTTGGGACGCCGGTGAGCGCGCTGGAGATCGCCACGGGGCGCGCAGATGCCTGTGCTCGGGGCGGCCTCCGGAAGCGCGCTGATCGCGATTGGGCTTGGACATCCCTAACCAGTAGCGCCCGAAAGAAAGCTTGTGCCACGCGCGCCGGGGGCCAAGCCGCCTCGGCCCGCACCGTTTGCGTGTGTCGCACGACGATCAGCAGGAGGGAGCCGTCTCGTGTCGTATAAGAGGACTGTCTGTGTTTCGCACGTCGTATCGCTCGACACGCTTCCCGCGAGGGAGGTGTCTCTGCCCAAGCGTTAGTCCTGATGGGCCGATGGAATTGGAGAACCCTGAGGAGGAAGCATCATGGACAGATTGCATGCAGGCTTTGTGTCGTCGTCTTCCCCGCTATCCCTTTCCGGGCATCACCCGGTCTACTTGAGATGGATCCCCCTGCTACTGCTTCTGGCGACGCCGGCCGCTCCCGCGTTCGCGTGGAATGTCCCGCCATGCGCCATTGCCGACCCCAAGAACGCTGATGACCGCAAGCATGCCGCGATCGCGACCGATGCGGGCGGCTGGTACCAAGTGAAGGCCCACGGTTTCATCATCGAACGGGCCGCGGGCATCCTCAACGCCGACCAGAAGCAGAACTGGGCCAGCGGTGTGTACCAGTTCCACCAGGACCTCATCGATGGGAGCATGTACCCGGACCGTGCGGGGCCCGATGTGGAGGCCGTGATCAAGCTCAAGACCACGGCGCTGCTGATACCCATCACGGTGAAAACATGGCGAATGCGCCTGTGCAACAGTGCCAGCATGGAGCACTACTACAACCCCGACACGGGCAAGGGACTCTACCTCAAGTACTGGAACGAGCTCGCCGACAAGATCAAGTACGGCGGACCTGTCGCCACATGGTTCGCCGGCACATTGGCGGGCGCGGGGGGCCTTTTCTTCGCCAGCGCGAACGTCACTCCCGCGCTGCAACTCCAATACCCCGCCGCCACGACGCGGTGCCAGGAATCCTACACGAAGGCAGTGCAGGCCTGGCGCGGGCAGATACCGCCTGAGCCGGGACGCGGGTCCGATGAGACCGCCCTGTTCTATCTCGGGAATGCGTGCCACTACCTCGCCGACATGGCCGTCGTCAACCACACGTATGACTGCTTCATGGGCAACCACCAGAAGTTCGAGGACTACGCGGACCACAAGGGGCACATCGACAAGTACCATGCGCTGAGCGGCGGGTTCTACAACCCCTCCCTGCCGGCTTCCCAGTTCGCGGTCCAGCTCGCGCAGAAGACCCACAACTACGCCAACTTCCAGCTCGTCGAGGGCCAGGGCGCATCCACTCAACCGGGCGCGGATCTACAGCGGACCATCAACGGTACGCCGGGGCCCACGAACTTCGACAAGGCCGTTACCGATGCTCTGCATCTGGCGGAGCGGTATACGGCGGGGCTCATCGCCAAGTTCTTCCAGGAGGTCAATATCCCGGATAAGGTGCCGCCGCTGCGCGTGGCCGTGACCAATCCCGGCGGCAGCCCGATCCCTGCGGCGTACGTCTTCTACCGCCGCCAATACCTGGGCAGCTACAACTCCAACGCGTGGCAGTTCGCGCGCACTGACAATACCGGGCAGAGCTCCATCAACGCCGCCGCGGGCGACGTGCATATCCGGCCGGCGATGCCGGGCTACAACTTCCAGGGCAAGTCCCTGTTCATGGGCCAGGGACCCGGAGAGCAGTTCGGTACGAAGAGCCCAGTGCCGTACAGCTTCCCGCAGTTCGCCACGGGCGGGCACAAGCTGACCACGTATCTGAAGCCTCTAATGGTGCACGCGGTGTTCGTGGGAGCGCCCCAGCCGCCGACCCCGGCGGTCGTTAAGCTGGCGCCGATGATGACCGATCCGCTGGCCGCGCGGCTCGCGGTCATCAACCCGGCGGCACTCGCGCCGGGCACGCTCATCACGCCGGACACGCAACTGCCCATGTCCAGTGCCAAGGTCTCGAGAAGCCTGGCGGAGAGTCTGTGCCGGGCGACGCTTCAAGTGCGGGACATCGGCGACCGCGTCTTG
>JALGSS010000334.1 GCA_029821745.1 Candidatus Zipacnadia bacterium | reverse complement strand
AGCCGGGGGCGCGCGGGTAACGGGGTCTGGGGCCGGCGTGTAGACATGCACTGTGTGCGCTGGGCTCTGCCGCTGTATCCGGATGGTGGCCACTGCTCAGCGGGCCCGCTCGCGGTCAGTTCAGCTCAATCTCGACATCCGTCTCGTTGGGTGCCTGCCGTGGCTGCGGGCTCCGCTGCCCAACAGATCGGGGACCGGCGTCACTTTCGAGCAGATCGATCTCCACATCGGGCTGGAACAAATTCACGTTCCCGATCGGGAACAGACGCCCGTTCTGCTTGGCCCAGCGCGCCGCGACGGCGTCCAGAGGGCTGTCTGGGTTGTAATTCTGGTACTGCAACATCTGGCCGACCTGGATGATGATGTCGACGATCGTCTCCCCCGCTGCCCAGTGGTCGCCGATACACACCCACGTGGGGTCGATGTTGGGGTGGAATACGGGTGTCTCCATGACGCATTTCGGCTTCTCGCGAGGGTAGTTCTGGTGCAGGTAGATGACCATCCTGTGCCGGTTGATGCGAACCGGCCGGTTGGTGGTCCGGTCCAGCCGAAGGCCAGGCACGCGGTAGGTGACGCGATACGTCTCAGGCGGGTTGCCCTCCAGGGGCACGACGTCGATGTGGGGGTGTCCCGTGAACTCGTCCCTGATCTTCTGATAGTCCGCATACAGTCTGCGCAGTCTGGCATTCATGTTTGTCGCTCGCCTGCTCCGTTGGCTGCAGATGTCACTTCCACTTACCCGCGTCCTTGACCCTCTCGAGCCGGCACGGCTATCCAGATCTGCCGAATAGACCGAAGAACCATCGTCTCCGTTTCTTGCCGCCCCTCGTGATCTCGTACCCCAGTCGCCTCGCCATCTCCTCTGCACGGCCTGGCTCCTGTGAGCCGGCCGTGACCCAGAACCCGCCGGCTGGTCGTAGCGAACGCTCACCTCGCCGAATCTGCCACGTGAACGCGCCGATTTTGCTCCTGATGGGATCGATCACCAGCGCCACGTGGCCGTCACTGTCGAAAAAGTTCTCCTGGATGAAGGTGTCCTGTCGCGAAAAGAAGACCCCGAAGCCCGGGTGGCTGTGGTACCAGCCCACAATGGACCCCTTCGCATCCTCGTCGACCTTGTTCAGGATTGCCGCCCAGGTATCATGAGAGAATGTGACATGCGAGACCCCCGACTGCGTGCCGGGAGCTTCCAGCACATCGCGCACATCAGTGACGGGCCTGTTGCGGCACAGGTACCGGTGCCCCACCAGCACGCCGCCGACTTCGTTCTTCGTCTCGCCGCTGACGTGCCCATGGATCCGCTCGAGAGCGTCCGCATGGACGTAGACCTTGAGTTTGCCCCGTGGTTTCCCACACCGGGCAACCACCAGGTCATCGGCGTGATGGGGATCCAGCCCCTCATCAAGCGGGTCCTCCCAGATGCCGGTGGTCTCGATGATCAGTTCGTCATCCGGGCCGGCGGACTCCCCGATATCGGGCGTCTGTCGCTCGTCAGCGCTCACCAGATCCCTCGTCCCTCGTCGATGGAGGCTCGGGAATCGTCAGCACCATCCCCGGTGTGAGGTCATCGCCACTGATATTGTTAGACGCAGCGATCATAGACCATTTCGTGCCGTCGCCATACTTCTCCTTTGCGATGGACCACAGGCTGTCGCCCTCGCGAACCGTGTAGGTTGATTCGCGCGCGACGAGCGGGGTCTTGGGGGCCTTCAACTCCCTGACGCCGGTCTTGAGTTCCTCAAGTTGGAGCCGGATCGCCGCCAGTTCCTCAGCATCACCTGCAGGAATCACGGGAGGCGGGCGCAAGGCCTGAGATGCGCACAGGGCGACCAGTAACGCCACGACGGCAACCCACGGCCATTGCCATGCGCCACTCGTCTTACGGGGCGGAGGCTCGGGAGCGCGAGCCGGAGCCTGGATCGCGGCTCCCTGGTCTGCCGGCGTCTCCACCGAGACCGTCTCACCGACGATATAACACGGGCCGGGTCCCTGAAGCTCCCCGTCACGCCAGACAAAGAAGCCCGAGGTCTCAGCGCGCGGGTCGATCACAAGGGCAATCTGCCAGGGCGCGTCAAAGAAACTGCGGTGGATGAACAGGTCATACTCCGACAGGAACAGCCCGAACCCCGGATGGGTGTGGTACCAACCCACAATTCGCTTGTCCGGGTGCTCGTCGTCCTTGATCCGGTTGATGTTCGCCCAGGTGTCATGGGTGAAGGTGACGCTGCCCCGCGCAGCGTCCGTGTGCAGGGCCGGGATAGCCGCCTCGACGAACACCAGCGTCCCCTCGGGCGATGAGCCGGCCGAACCAACGAGGATGCCGCCGAGCTCGTTGTCGAGGTCTTGCTGCGCGTGGGCCTCCATGGCCTCGAGCACGTCGTGGCGCACGAAGACCTTCGGCGCCGAGACCCCTGAAGAGGATGTCTGTTCGCCCAACTCGACGCCGAGATCGTCCAGCTCGTCAGCCATATCAGTGAACCTCACTGCCCATCCGAGGCCGTTGCCGGCCTATGATAGCTCGCCCAGAACCGCCTCGCGATCGCCGCCCAGCAGAAAGTGCTTTGCGTCCATGCCATCGCGGCCGCGCACAATGTCGAAGGGCGGGATCCCGAATTCAGCCAGGGTTCGGTCGAGGAAGGGCTCAGTCCCGTAAATCGCGTGCTTCGACTCGGGCTCTCGGGGGTCCTCGCAGACCGGACACTCCGCGTCCGCCGCCGTGAGCTTGCCCAGCGCCTCGAACACCGGCTCCCGCCTGTCGCAGGACGGGCAGAAAAAGCCTGTGCAGATCTCGCGGTCGAACTCAAGTACGGCCTTGGGGGAGACTTCGCCCCGCACGAACTCCAACATCTCACCCAGTGTGACGTCGTGCGCGGAGAAGTCAGTGTCCACGAGTTCACCAATGCTGTCATGCGCGGGGCAGTCGTCGCGGCGCTGGTAGGTCACGATATACGGGTCGTTGATGAGTCCGTTGAGGACAAAGCCTTGCCCGGCCAGCAAGGGCAGACCGCGGTCACGATGCAGCCACTTGATGGCTTCCTGGACCTGCACACCCGCGATAACCGACGCCGTAGTCGGCGTGGTCGGCACCTTGCCCTCGATGATATCATCCCGCGTCAGCAGGGCGCAGGATTTCCGCATCGCCAGGAGCTCGTAGTCCAGGTCCGACAGCGTGCACTCATAGCACGGTCCGTCCGGCGGCACGAACATCCGGGCCACGCCCTGGATGACCTCGATCGCGCCGTCGATCCATGGCTTCCCGAGCTTCCAGCAGGTGGCATTCACCCACACCCGGGCCTCCCGGTTGTCGAGCCCTCCGAAGACCACGTCCATCTCCCGGAACACCCCCTGCCCAAGATCATGGATAACGTCACCCACGAAGGGACGGACCGTCACGTCAGGATTCAGGTCGCGCATGGCTCTGGCCGTGACTTCCGCCTTGGGCTTCCCCTGATCCTCGTGACGGAACAGGACACTGCGGGTCAGGTTCGTATCCTCGATGGTGTCCATATCGACGACGAAAACGCGCCCAATCCCCAGGAGAGCCAGGTTCTTGCAGATCTCGTTGCCGAGGGCGCCCGCACCGACAACCATGAACCGCGCGTCGGCCAGGCGCTCCTGGTCCCACCACGGGATCAGGCGCAGCCGCGCATAGCGGTCCTCCTCAAGGTCGACATCAAGGGCGTCGGGATCCTGACCGTCCGGCGCTCCCATGGTCACTCCCTCTTGCGCAGGCGCTCATCCCACGGGCTCACGCGGAAACGTGTTCGTCGAGGCCGGCCTCGATACGTTCCAGACGCGACTCGATCCTGTCGAGCTTGGTCACGATCGCGGCCGTGTCCTTGTCCTGGTCCAGGTTTACGAAGTGAGCGGCAAGAATCGCTGACACAGCGCCAAACACGCCGACGCCGATGAGCATGAAGATGGCGGCCACGATGCGGCCCCAGAAGGTCACGGGAGCCGCGTCGCCGTAGCCCACCGTCGTAGCGGTCACGAGTGCCCACCACAGACTGGCACCATAGGACGTGAAGCCCGTATTGGCCGTGACCTCCACCCGGTACATGATGTAGGCCCCGCCGAGTAACATGAGCAGCAGGGCCGCAGCCACATACCCCAAGCCCCGGCGCCCTACGACTTCGCGCAGCCCGAGCCACTGCCGCGCTGCAACCAACACCACTGCACTCGTGCGGCCAATCCGCAAGACGCGCAGCACTCGAAGCAGCCGGCCAAAGCGCAGAACCCGTAGGACTGGAACCAACACGATGAGTGCGTCGATGATGTGGGTTCGCAAGTAGAGAATGCGGCGCCGCGCGAGAACGAGGAGCACGAAGTACTCCAGGGCGAAGGCACCCCAGATCAGCCGGCAGGCCCACGCTGCTGCGACGCGGGCAGCCTGCGGAAGCTGCGCCGCGTCCTCACTGAGCATGGCGACGACGAAGAGAACGGCCAACACCATCATCGGCCATTCAAGCAGTGCCTCCACGCGCCGGTAGCGCTCGCCCTGGTCATGTTTGCCCGCGCCGCCGGGATCGCGGGGGCTCTCTGGGCACGCCGAGGTCGGTCGGCGATCGTCACCGCGCTCTGCGACGTGACGCTGCCCGTCGCTGTGCTGACCGGTCATCCCGCGGTTATCTCCGGGAGCAGCCGCAGCACATCGCCCTCGGCGACGCTGGCTTCGCCCAGAGTCTGCTCGTCCTTCAGTTGCTGCCCCGAGCGCTTGTGGTGGAACTTGTAGACCATCGGCTGACCGTCGGATCCTACGGTGGGCAGGTTCATCATCTGCACGAGCTTGGTGATGATCCGGCGCACGGGGGCATCGTCGGGCAGGCTGGCCTTCTGCTCCTTATTGCCGGTGGTGTCCATGATGGTGACATTGACTTTGGCCACAGCTTCGGGCCTCCTTGGCGTTTACTCGAGGGTGATGTCGATATCGGATACGTCTTCCTCAGCCGGGGGTCTCCATGGCTCTTGAGGGCCCACAGAACGGGCGGCAGCCCCCCCGTGCCGCAGGAGACCAACGCGCATCACCAGCATGCTCACAACTGCCGAGACGAGCGCTGAGACAAGCGCCGCGACGGCGATGACCAGCGCGAGGCTGACGGGACTCTCCGTCTGCAGTGGCACCGGTGCATCGGGCATGCCCGGCGCTCTGGCAGCGGGCGTGATACTGTCGCCGGCTACGGTGTCATATTCTACACCATGCTCGCGAAGAAACGCCACCAGCACCTCGCTGGCTATCGCAAATCCCACGTTCTCGGCACGTTTCGCGACGACTGTGTTCACTCCGATGATGGCTCCGCGCTTGTCGACGACGGGGCCGCCGGAATTGCCGGGGTTTAATGCTGCGTCAATTTGCAGGTACCGATTGCTGCCGATGACGCGGTTGCGCGAGCTGATGCCTCCCGTCGTCACCGAGTGCTCCAGTCCTAGAGGCGCTCCGATCGCCGCTATCCGCTCGCCCAGCTTGATCCGGGTCGACGAGCCCAACTCCGCCCACGTGGACACATCACCCGAGAACTGCAGCACCGCGAGGTCCCGCGCTTTGTCTCGTGTGGTGACCGATGCATCCGCCAGCTTCACTTGAGCGCGCGACGCCTTCCCGACCACATGGGCGCACGTGACGATCTGCCCACTCGCATTGATGATGAAACCCGAGCCGCCTTGCTTCCCGGAGCGGACGGTGACGACGGCTGGGTCGACCCGCTCCACGGCGTCGGCGATGTTCGCGTCTTCGGCACCGGCAACTGCGGTGCACCCCATGAAAACCGCCGCCAACAGCCAGGCTCGTGGGTCATCAATCAACAGATATCGCCTCTTCGCACGTCTAAAGCGCCTGTCTAGCGGGCCAGAGCACGCGTGAAGCTCTCCAGCCGGTTCCCAATCCGCTCGCGCTGATTCTCGAGCATCTGCGGGTTCTCGCTGTACTCGGTCCACGACTTGCTGAGCTGCCGGAACTCAAGCACGTTCGCCGGGTTGATGCCTCGGCCCCGCGCGTTAAGCGCCGCGATGGCGTCATCCATCATGACCAGCATATCGTAGTCTTCAGTCCCGTCACGGTTAAGCTCAAACCGGATGGAGTTGATCGGCCCGTCCTTGCCCGGATACACCAGCGAACCGTCGCCATTGCCCCCGGGATACGTGAGGGTGTCCTCCCACGGGTTGACCTTCCAGTAGGTCGTCTGCCAGTACAGGAAGCCCGTGATATCCTCCTGGAAGAACTGCCAGAACAGGAGCCGGTGGTCCATGCCCGGGTAGTCGATCCCCCAGTTGTTGAGATAGGGGCGCTGGGCGGAGATGCACACATACGCCCAGATCTCGTCACCCATCTGCTGCCGCTTCTTCAGGAAGATCGGCTCGTAGCAGTCGGAGTGGGGCACGTGAATGTCCACGTACCCGGCCAGGTCCGCGTAGCGCGGCGCGCCCGGCTCAATCGGCCGACTCGCCCCGTAGCCGTACGTCAGCAGTGTCTTCAGCTTCGGCGCGGTCTTGTGGGCCAGCTCGAAGGCTTCCTTGACCTGCGGGAAGGACGCCCAGCCCGGCTCGTCTATGGTGTAGATGTACGCCAGGTGCAGCCAGCCCTTCTCCTCGAGATGAGACTGTGTCTGGCGCAGGAGCTCCATGCTCGTCTTGATGCGCTGCTCGTCCTCTACCTTCTCGACTTTCCCCCAGCCGCTGGGAAGTCGGCACCAAAAGACATTGAAGGCGGACAGCCCCGCATCGATGTACATCGCCATCTTCTCATCGAACCGGGCCCAGTCCATCGTCACGTTGCCTTCGCCGTCGGTCTGGATCGTCGGCCCGAGCAGGCTCGTGGGGCTCGCCCGGTGGACGATGGAGTTCATCATGTAGGCGTCGAAGACCCGATCCCTGGCCGTCTCGTCGCCCTTCTCGAAGTCCGGGTTCGGCAGCACGTTGTAGGTGGGCTTGTCCGCCTTCTCCGCAAGCCGCGCCTTGTCGAACCAGACGGTCCCAACGCTGTCAGCTTTCAGGTAGACGCGAATGCCGTCCTTGTCACCCGTGTTGAAGGCGTACGTGCCCTGCTGCCACACGCCGTCGGTGGGCTCCCATCGGCAGCCGCCCATTGGGCCGAAGTAGCCGGCAGGCCCGTTCTCATCGCCCTTGGCCGTGCGGTACCAGACGGAGAATTCGTAGTCCGTACTGGGCTTCAGGTCGAGTTCTTCCGTGTGCCATGCGAGGCGCGGCGTCTCCACTGCGCCCTTCTCTATCTTCGCGACCTTGGCGCGCACGGACCGCTTCCCGTTCTTCTTGATGTCGTAGTCGAAGGCGACGGTGTAGTCCATGGACCCGAAGTAATTCGCGACTCCGTTCATGTCCGCGCCGACCCACGCTCCCAGGTTCCAGTCGTTGGGCCTCCCGGGCCCCGCCGCGATGTCATAGTAGGGC
>JALGSS010000333.1 GCA_029821745.1 Candidatus Zipacnadia bacterium | reverse complement strand
TGATTGTGGAGGTTGGCGCGACTCACGGTGACGCCGCCGATCCCCACGGGCTGCAGGGCCGCGATCGGGGTCACGACGCCGGTGCGGCCGACACTGGCAAGGATGTCCAGCACCACCGTCGTCTCCTGGCGCGGGGCGAACTTGAGCGCAACCGCCCACCTCGGGCTCCGGGACCGCGCGCCGAGCTCAGCGCGTAGGGCAAACTCGTCCACCTTGAACACCACGCCGTCGATTTCGTACGGCAGATCATCCCGCGCCGCGTCCAGGTCATTGTGGAAGGCCATCATCTCGTCAACTGACGCGCATTCAGCCGCGAGCGGACTGACGACGAAGCCCCACTCAGGCAGCTTCTCCCGCAGGTCGGTCTGGCTCTCGAATTCGACGCCCTCGTGGCGGCCGATGTCATAGCAGAACAGCGCGAGAGGACGCTGCGCGGTGATGGACGAATCAAGCTGGCGCAGACTCCCGGCCGCTGCATTGCGGGGATTGGCGAAAGCGGGCTCCCCTGCTTCCTCCCGCCGCCGATTCAGTTCATTGAGACCCTCAATGGTCATGTAGACCTCGCCGCGCACTTCCAGCAGAGACGGAACGGGCAGGCCGTCGGACTCGCGCAGGCGCAGGGGCACCGTGGAGATCGTGCGCACGTTGTCGGTCACGTCTTCTCCTGTGACACCGTCGCCACGCGTCGCGGCCGTGACGAGCACGCCATCCTCGTAGACAAGCTCTATCGCGAGGCCGTCGAACTTCGGCTCGCCCACGTAGGTGACCTTGTCCCCGGCGGACTCGCGCACCGACCGGTCGAAGCTGCGCAGGTCTTCCTCGGCGAAAATGCTCTGCAGGCTCATCATGGGGATGGCGTGCTGATAGGACGGCAAGTCGTCACGAGGCGCCGCCCCGATTCGTTGTGTCGGCGAGTCAGGGGTAACCAACTCGGGGTGCTCGCCCTCCAACTCCTCCAGCCGTCTCATCAGCCGGTCGTACTCGGCATCCGAAACCGTGGGGTCGTCGAGGACATAGTAGCGGTAATTGTGCTCGCCGAGCTCCTGACGGAGGCGGCCTATCTCTGCGCGGACAGTCTCATCGGGCATGGGCTCTCACCGTGGGTGGCATGTTCGTCTGAGCGAAGCGTCCATTGTACCCATTTCTGTGTCGAGGCGCACTGTCCCTGCGGGCGAAGTGCGTTCGGGGCGGCAGGCCACAAAGAAGAGAAGACCGCCCGGTGGGCGGTCTTCTCTGAGGAGAGGGAGGGAGGCCCTCGTTGTGGCTGTCACGTTCCGCTTACTTCATGCCCTGTCGACGCGACACAGGGGGCCTTTGTTCACTGGGCCCTGAAAGTTCCCAAAAAGCCGCATCCATGTCACGAAAGAGGCGCGTTGGGTTGCGCCGCACACATCAGGCCTCGCCTTCGGTCTCGTAAGGCCAAGCAACCATGCCGCCGTCCAGCACCGACACGTTGTCATATCCCTGCCCGCTGAGGAACCGCGCCGCTTCGTAGGCGCGCAGAGTTGTCTTGCAGTACATGACGACCGGCTTGTCCCGCGGTATCTCCTCAAACCGCTCGCGCACCTCTCCCAGACAGATCAGGACCGAGCCCGGGATGTGCGTCTCCGCGAACTCCTCCGGCGAAACCACGTTGAGAAGGAAGATGTCCTCTCCGTCCGCCAGCTTCTGCTTCAACTCCAGAGAGGTCATGCCCGTGACCAAGCCATCCAGTTGGTTGCGCAGGGTGTTGGCGGTGTGGATCAGGATGTCCATCGCCTCCGAGTACGGGGGCGCGTAGGCCAGGTCCAGGTTTGCGACGTCGTCCACCGTCATGCCCGCCGTCATGGCCGTGACCGCCACATCAACTCGCTTCACGACCTCGCCCAGACCCACGCCCTGGATGCCGATGAGCTTGCGCGTGGCCCGCTCCGCGACGAGCTTGACGACCACGGGCTTCGCGTCGGGGTAGTAGTGCGGCTTGTCAAAGCCGGAGACGGTCGCGGTCATCGCCGGAATCCCCAGCTCTTCCGCTTGGGCTGCCGTCAGTCCTGCGCGACCCACGTTGGTGTCGAACACCTTGAGGGCTGTCGCCCCGGCCACTCCGGGGAAGCGTTCGGCGCGCCCAAGCGCATTGGACGCCGCGACGCGTCCTTCCTTATTGGCCACAGACCCCAGGGGCAGGAAGCACCGGGTCCCACGGACGAAGCAGGACTTCTCCGCGCAGTCCCCCGCCGCGAATATGTCCGAGTCAGAGGTCTGCATGTACTCGTTGACCATGATGCCGCCGCTTGGCCCGATGGTGAGCCCAGCGTCGGTGGCGAGTGAGACGCTGGGGCGCACCCCGATGCTCATCAGCACAAGCTGTGCCGGCATCCTGGCGCCGTCGCTCGTGACCACATACGCGACTTCTCCGTTCTCGTCCCCGATGATTTCTTGCACGCCCGTCCCTGTCTTGATGGTCACGCCCAATTCGCGCATTCGCTTCTCGGCGAGGTCGGCCATCTCCCTGTCGAGCATCGGCAGAATCTGGTCCTGCATCTCAACCACGGTCACCGCGTGCCCGCACTCCGTGACCGCCTCCGTCATCTCCATACCGATCAACCCGCCGCCGACAATCACCACATTCGGGCACTTCCCGTCCACCATGTGCGCGCGGAATACGTCCGCGTCCTCCACACGCTTGAGCTGCACGACGTTTATGAGGTCCCGACCCGGAATTGGTGGCACAACAGGCTCCGCACCCGTCGCGATGATCAGCTTGTCGTAAAGCAGGTGACTGATCTCCCGGGTGTTCAAATCGCGTATCTCGACCTCTTTGGTTTTTCTGTCAATGCCCAGCGCCTCGGTTTCGTTCAGGACGTTGATCCCCTTCACCTTCGCGAAGAACTCGGGGTCCCGCAGCACGCCGATGGGAGTGGCCATCAGATCATTGCGGTCATCGACCATGCCGGAAATGTAGTACGGCAAGCCACAACCCGCATAGGACAAAATCCTGTCTCTCTCGATGATCGTGATGTCCGCATGTGGGTCCAGACGCCGCGCTCGTGCGGCTGCCTTCGGGCCTGCAGCTACGCCACCGATTATCACAATTCGCCTCGGCTCGGACATGGCCGGCCTCCTCGTGCTCTCTTCGTTGATTGTCACCGCTAACTGTCGGCTACTATAGTTGGACGGTCGGACTAATTGTCCTCTTGCATGGCGCCAAATAAACTTACGGGGATGTCGGGACACATCGCAAGTACGATGGTGCCACCGTGGTTCAAGGTCAGGCGATGGCGTAGGTCCCGGGGCCGGGGTTAGTACGCCGCGAGGTCCGCGTAGGCTTCGAACAGGGCGAGGATGTTCTCGGTGGGTGTCTCAGGGGGGATGTTGTGCGCGGTGCTGATGATATAGCCGCCGCCGGGCTTGCCGCTATCCATCAGCCGCCCGACCATCTCGCGGGTCTCGTCACGAGTGCCCTGGACGAGGGTCGCCTGAATGTCCACGCCGCCATGGAAGCACAGGTCGTGGCCATACTCCCGCTTGAGCGCTCCCAGGTCCATGCCCAGCGCGCGGGGCTGCACCGATTGCAGGATGTCCAGGCCGCACTCGATGAAATCCGGAATCAGCTCGACCACCGAGCCGCAGGTGTGGTGCATGACCTTGATCCCATATGAGTGGGCGAGGGCGATGTACTCGCGGAAGCCCTCCTTGAAGAACCGCCGCCAGGTCTCCAGGCTCATCATCGGCCCGTTCTGCGTGCCGAAGTCATCGCCCATCATGAAGATGTCGATGCCTTCGCTCGCCGACTCGAAGACGCGCCGGTTGTACTCGAGGAAGTACTCGCGGATATGCCCGACGATCCCGTCGACGATCTCCGGGTTCAGGGCCAGGTCTATATAGGTCTGCTCCATCCCGCGCAGATACATCATCGGCTTGAGTTGGGCGGTCCGATCGAGGCGATCCCCGGCGTTGACGATGGCGTAGCCTTCGAACTGGGCGATGTCCTCCTTCATTCCGCCGTAATCCCACCAGCCCGGCGAGGGCCAGTGCGCGTACGCGTCGACATCGGCTGCGGATTGCGCGTTGGCCAGAGGGGAAACCTTCACGTGGCGGTACGTCCACTGGTACGGGCCCCGGACGACCTCTCGCGTCTCTCGGCGCACGCCCCACAGGTCCTCCACGGAGCCGTCCTCATGCGCCCGGAACTCCTGCCCGACGTAGCTGGGGCCCTGCACGGCGCGCAGGTCGACCTCAAGGGCACGCAGCAGGTCCTCCCGCGACTCGCAGCCGAAGTGTCGTTGCAGGCGCTCGGACACCTCCGGTCCCGCCCAGAAGTCCCACGGGACACGGTCCGGCTCGCGATGGTCGATGGCCGTCAGAACGCGCTCTTTGGCTCTCATGGTTGGTGCCCCAATGGTAGTCTTCGCATCCAACCTTGTCCAGCGATCCGTCGCCGCCCCTCGCCCGGCCCGAAGCACACGCAGGAATCCCTTGGCGTCCGGCGGTCCCGTCGCTACAATGGGAGCGCTTGACGGCCGGCCCGGGTGGCCGTCATGTGATCGCTCGACGTGTTTTCAGCCAACAAGGGAGGTGCCGCATGGCTGACGTGAGACCGTTCAGAGGCTGGCGATATGACCTGGAGAAGATGGGCGCCGCGTCCCTCGTGCTTGCTCCACCGTATGATGTGATCTCTGAGTCCGAACGCGAGGCGTTCATCGAGAAGCACCCCCGCAACATCGTCCGGCTCTCACTGGGGGTGGACCCTCTGGGCACGCCGGCGACGCGTTCCCGGTATGAGCTCGCGTCCGCCGACCTGCGCGAGTGGCGCCGGGACGGCACCCTCGTCCAGGACGAGGAGCCCTTGCTCTATCTGTATGAGCAGGAGTACCTCGCCCCCAGACTGCTGCCCCAGGATGCTCCGGCTCCCATCAAGCGCAGGGGTATCATCGGCGCGGTGAAGCTGGAGGAGTACGAGAACCGCGTGGTGCTGCCCCACGAGGGGACCCTTCGCGTGCCGAAGGAAGACCGACGCAAGCTCATGGACGCCACCCAGTGCGCCTTCAGCCAGGTGTTCGGCATCTACACCGACCCCGACATGGTGTTTGAGCAGGTCGCCGGGAAGGTCTGCGCTGATCCGCCGGCGTTTGAGGTCACCGATCGCGACGGGGTCATCCACCGCATGTGGCTGGTGCGCTCACCTGAGCGTCTGCAGGCGATCTCGGCGATGCTTGCCGACAAGCCGATCGTCATCGCCGACGGTCACCACCGCTATGAGACAGCCCTGGCCTTCCGCAACGATCAGCGCGCAATCCAGGGCATCAGCGAAGATGCGCCGTGGGAGTTTGTCTCGATGTTCCTGTGCAATACTGAGGCAGACCAGTTGACCATCATGCCCTCGCACCGCCTGATCAAGGAGTTGCCCCTCGACGCCGAGGCGCGTCTGTGGCGCACGGCGATGGAGGTGTTCGAAGCCGAGCGTGTCCCGATTGACTCCTCCTCCGACGACACGAGGGCCCGGGCGATCCACAGTCTGCTGTCGGTGATGTCCGACAACGAGCCCGGCGAGCACACCTTTGCGCTGTACGCCGGTGGGAACTACGCCCTGCTGCTCCGGCTGCGGGACATGGACACGGCGATGGCGCACGGCGTCGACGCGCTGCCCGACGTCGTCCGGGACCTGGATGTCGCCTTGCTGCACAAGCTGCTGATTGAGGGGATCATGGGGCTGGAGGG
>JALGSS010000332.1 GCA_029821745.1 Candidatus Zipacnadia bacterium | reverse complement strand
CCGGGTTCCACATGTAGTCATTGGCGGCCAGATGGGACACCATCGTGTGCGGCCAGCCCGCGAAATGCGCGTTCTGGTACATGAGCCCCCACGCGCTGTCATTCTCGATGCCCTCGTAGAAGCTCACATCATACTTCGGGATGGGCAGTCGGCCCTGGTTGTTGTCCCAAATGTACAGTGGGAGGCCGAGCACGAGCTTGCTGTACTTCTCCCAGTCCTCGCGGCTGATCGTGGGGCTGGTGATGCGCGGGCCAGTCCAGACCACGGCCACCTCCTGGGGCATCTCCCGGGCCATGTCGCGCAGATACTGGCGTCCCGCTTTGACCGTCACCTGGCTGCCGAGATGCGACAGGGAGTAGGGCCCGGCCACGATAGACAGCTTCAGGTCCGGGCACGTGGGGCGCAACGCGTCCCACAGCCGCCGCATAAGGTACCCGTGGGCCTTCCCGATGGAGCCGAACCGGTCGCGCTCCACCTGGGTCTTGCAGTCGTACGCCTCGTTGGCCACGTCGACGTAGTCATCCACGCACACCATCTGTATCTTGACCCCGGTATCGTACAGCCACCGCAGGCGTCTCGTGAGGTCCTCGATATCCGAGTCACTGGTGATGTCGAACACCGCGCCCGTCTGGTCGAGCGGTCGGCCACCGGGCACGTAGATGTGCAGCAACAGCATGAGGTCCATAACGCCCGTGCGTTCGACGAAACGACCCATGCGCTCCATCCCCACGCGGAACGGAGGTCTGCCCTTCACGCCGGGCACTTCCGGTCCCGCAAGTCGCCACCAGCTCCGGTGCTGGACTGAGTAGGTGGAGCACTTGCTCAGGGCGATTTGGGCCAGCAGGTCGTCGCTGATGGCCCCGTAGTCGCCGCCCGCCCGGTAGGTGAAGGCCGGCTCGTCCAGCAAATCGAAGGTCCGCAGCACGAGCGTGCCGTCGCTGAGGCCCATCATCTGCACCAGGGACGCTGCCGCGTAGAACACGCCCTTGTCATCCGTCCCGGCTGCGACAATATGCCGGGTGTCGCCCCGCTTGACCATGCGGACCACGTGTCCCTGGGGCGGCAGTGCAGGCAGGTCCACCTTGATCCGCCTGGCGGCCCGTCGGATATGCGAGTCGGTGAGCCTGCCCAGGTAGACGCGGACGCGCTCACCCTTCACGGTCGGGTTCGGGTGGAAGCGCAGGTAGCGTTCGCAGGCTGACAGCCGGAAGGCCATCTGGTCAGCGCCGAAAGCCGCTCCTCGGCAAGGAGCGTTCCCGAGATGAACGCGGACCGTATTCGCATTGAGAGCCCCATCGTAGATGGAGACTTCCTCCCCGTACTCGCACTCCACGGGCGTGGGCTGAATGTGACTTGTGTAGTAGGGCTTCCTGGTGAACTTCCACGTGGGCCAGTCGAGCAGGGCGTCGGCCTCAATCTGCAGGTCGTCCACCCACATCTCTCCAGTGCAGTTGTGCAGCGCCACCGAGAGTTCGAGGAACTTCGCATTCTTGTAGCCCTGCGCGGTCTTGTCGAGGCGTTTCCAGTCCGAAGTGCCGTCGTCGAACTGGTAATCCACGTGCCCCAGGCCCTTGCCGTCTGCGTCGAAGTAGCTCACGCAGATCCAGAGTCGGTACCACGGTTTCTTGCCTTGCTTGACGTCTCGCATCTTGTACCAGCCGCTCACACGAACGGGCCCGCCGTTGTATGTGTATCTCAGGGACTTGATCGCCCCGGACTTGGAGAAGTACATGCTGCTGTCGCCGGAGTAGCTGTCGTCTTGGACGACCGTGTGACCGTAGTGCCCCCACACGCTGCTCCATTCCCATTCCCCGCGCTCGAATCCCCCGTTGGTGAGCAACTCCACGGGCACCGCAGCTGCGTTCGCAGCGAACAGAAGCCCGGCGGCGAGGATGGCGCCGAGCATGGCCGTCTGAAGGCGTTGCTGCTTGTGTGTCATTTGGTTCCTCCGATTTGGTCTCCGCAAGTCTTCGACGTCTGATCAGTCACTGTCGGCTTCGGTCTGCTCCCATAGCGGGCGGGTGCTCTCCCATTGTTGCCCTGCCTCTCGCTTGCCTCGACATAGGCCAACATTCCTATGTTCGCGCTGGACCTGTCCCTCACCTCGCCGGGACAGGAAGCGCAGGCTGGAAGGGGCATCGGCGACTCGAAGCGAAATACCACAGGATCGCTGAGCCGTTCAGATCGCCGAAGCGAGGAGCCTCGCATGACGCCCCTTCTCCTGTGCGCTTCACTCATCGCCTTCGCCCTTCCGGGGCCGGCGGCCGACGCCCCGGATGCGCCGATCCTCCGCGCGAGCTTCGATGGTGACGGCTGGGGCATCGCCGGTCCCGCCTTCGACCACGTGACGCATCCCGCCCAGCCTGCGCCGGAGCTGTTCATCCCAGGCAAGTCGGGGAGGGCCGTCAGACTGCGTGATGGCCAGGTGATCACCCTCAAGCTCCACCGCCCGCTTCCCCACGCTGCCGGCACCATCGCGTTGTGGGTGCAACCGGCATTCTCTTCCGAGGACGAGCAGGAACGCGTGCTTTTCATGACTCCCGCTCGGGACGCGGAATCCCATGACAACTGGCAGATGCAGCGGCGGCCGAACGGGGAACTGCTCGCCCGCGCGGGGAAAATGGGCGTCTGCGATCTGTACCTGCCCCGAATGCGTTTCGAGGCGGGCCAGTGGATGCACCTGGCGATGGCGTGGGACGCGCGCAATCTGAGTCTGTACGTGGACGGCAAGCGCGCCATGGCCGCTGTCACGCGAGACACGTTCGCCGTTCCGGGAGATATGCTGACTCTGGGTGGTTGGCCCGGCGCGGAGCGTTGCGCCGACGCCGCCTTCGACGATCTCCTGATCTATGACCGCAAGCTCTCCGCCGAGGAGATTGCCGCGCTGGCCGGGGGAGCGACAGGGGCGGCCCTGGGCCCGGAACTGCCCGCCGGTCGCCGGCTCACGCTCCCGGGTCCGCTGCCGACTCCCGATGCGGACGACCCGTCGCTGCTGATCCACCTGGACTTCGAGACCTGGCCGCCGAAGATTGTGCGCGAGCTCCGTCCCCGGAGTGGCAGGGCCGCGATGCAACAGGTCGAGGGCCGATTCGGGAAGGCTGTGGAGTTCACGCGTGGCGGCGCGAGCATCAACGTGGCCGATATGTTCCCCTCCGACCGTGGTACCGTCGCTCTCTGGGTGCGGACCAACTGGGACGGCGACCAGCCCGACAGCAAGGTATTCTTCCATGTGTCCAGCACGGGTGGAGGCGTCCACAACTACCACATCCAGGCATGGGGGGGAGGGCTGTCAACCCGGGCGGGAGCGATGAACCAGGAGGACCGCCTGGGATCTGATGTGCGCGGAGACGGAATGGAGCTGTGGAAGGCGGGGGAGTGGCACTTCATCGCCTTCGCATGGGGTCCTGAGCGCGCGCGGGTGTATCTCGACGGCGACCTCGCGGGCGAGCAGTCCCCGGTCGGCTATCCCTTCAAGCCCGGGAACGCTTTGAGCATCGGCGCCTGGTACGATGGCAACCGCTGCGCCGACGCCGCCATCGACGAGTTCCGCGTGTACACCGAGGAGCTGTCCGCCGACGAGATCACGATGCTGTTCACCGATAACGCCCGTCACTGAGCCGGCACCCGAACGATGTCCGGAAACGAGAAGGGATAGCCATGATCACGCAATACACGCTCCCAATCGCGCTATGCATGTGCGGCTGCCTCGTCTTTCTGCTGGGCATGCCGCCGCTCCATGCTCAGGACGCGCAGAAAGCCGATCTGTACGTGGCGACGGACGGTGACGACAAGAACCCCGGCACTCTTGATCGACCTCTCGCAACCTTGGCCGCTGCGAGAGACCGGCTTCGCCCGATGCTCGCGGGGATAGATCGCGACCTCACGGTCATGATCCGCGGCGGCACATACTACCTGTCGGAGCCCTTCCGCCTGACACCCGATGATTCCGGGCAGAACGGGTGCTCAGTCACTTACCGCAACCATCCCGGCGAGACGCCTGAGTTAGTCGGCGGGCGAGTTGTCACCGGCTGGCGCAAGGCCGAGGGCGACATCTGGCAGGCGAAGGTCGAGGACGGCTGGACCTTCAACCAGCTCTTCGCCGACGGGAAGCGCCAGACGAACGCTCGGCACCCGAACAGCGGGTACTTCCATGTCGAGGCCGAGGACGAGAAGCGCCGAAGCACTGCCTTCGGCTACGCAGCCGAGGACCTGCCCGACTGGGAGATCGGTCCGGAAGCGCAGGTGTATATCTGGGCATCCTACGACTGGTTCGCCAGTCTTGCGCCGGTCGCGAGCGTGGACTACGCGAACCGGATCATCACCCTCTCCGAACGCACCCACACGCCCATCTACAAGCGCAAGGACCGTCGCTACTTCATCCAGGGCGTGAGGGAAGCGCTGGATTCGCCCGGCGAGTTCTTCCTCGACCGGACGGCGGGAATTCTGTACTTCTGGCCGCCGAGCCCCGACATCGACGCGCAGACCATCGTCGCCCCGACGCTCTCGCGGGTCATCGACATCAGCGGCGAATCGCCCGAGGACCCGGTGCATCACATCCGCCTGGAAGGCCTGAAGGTCTCCGTGTCGGGTTTCCGGGACTACTTCACCGAAACGTATGGCGGGACCCACGAGGATACTCCCTGGAACGAGCCGTGCAACAAGGAGGGCATGGTCACCCTCCACCACGCCGACGACTGCGCCATCCGCTTCTGCGAGATCACCAACGCGGGCTACAGCGGCGTCGCTCTGGTGCATCGCGCGATGCGCAACGAGATCTACGGCAACCTGATCCACGACGCGGGCTTCCACGGGGTACTACTCGCGGGATACGGCGGGCGGTTCGGCGCGGAGATGGATCTGAACAAGGCGAACGAGGTCGTCAACAACCATATTCACCACTGCGGGAAACTGGTCGGTCACGGTGGCGGCGTGTTCGTCCACTCCAGCGGCCACAACCGCATCGCTCACAACCTTATTCACAACATGCCGCGATACGGAATCTGCTCTAAGAACGGAGTCGCGGCGCCGCCTGAGGCGGGCCGCGTGCCGTACGGCGAACACTGGCAGTACACCCACTCACGCAACAACGTGTATGAGTACAACGACATCCACCACTGCAATGAAGACACCGAGGACAGCGGGTTCATCTCTTTCCACACTGTCGGGCGCGACAACATCGTGCGCAATAACCTGATCCACGACGGAGAGCGCGAACTGGGCGGCCTGGGATTCGGCATCTATCTCGACGACGGCTCCAGCCATTTCACCGTCGAGGATAACGTCATCTACAATATCCAAAATGGGGACAAGGACCGGGTCAACCCGATCTACGCCAAGGGCATCTACAACGTGATCCGCAACAACATCCTCGTGGGTGAGGAGAAGACAGGTTCGGCCATCACCACCTTCGAGATGGCCAATCTGCAGTGCCGCCACCATACCTGGACGCGCAATATCGTCTACCTGAAGGGTGTCGACAGCCACTTGTGGGGGTTCACGAACTGGTCCGATGACCGTTTCGACGAATGCGACGAGAACCTGTTGTGGAAGGCGGGTGGCGGAGAGTACACGGTGCGAGGGCGCTTCAACGGCGGCTTCAAGACGGTGTCTCTCGATGACTGGCGCGAGATGGGCTTCGACCGCAACTCCATCGTCGCGGACCCGCTGTTCGTGGACCCGGACAACAACGACTATCGCCTGAAGCCGGACTCGCCGGC
>JALGSS010000331.1 GCA_029821745.1 Candidatus Zipacnadia bacterium | reverse complement strand
CGTGACCTCGGCAGCCGCATCGCCGCGCGCATCCGCGCCGGACTGACCGCCGACTGCACCGGTCTCGCCATCGATGATGAGACCAAGCTTCTGCTCCAGACGCGCCCCGCATTCGGCGGCAACATCATGGCGACCATCCGCTGCAAGGATGCCCGCCCGCAGATGTCCACCGTCAGGCCCCGGGTCATGAAGAAGATGGAGCCCCGAGAGGGCGCCGAGGCCGAAGTGGTTCGGGCGGACGTAGACCTTGACGAAGCATCGGTGCTCACGAAGATCATCGAGGTCATCAAGGACGAGGGCGGCGGCACCGTCAACCTGCAGGACGCCGAGATCATCGTCTCGGGCGGCCGCGGGATCAAGAAACCCGAGAACTTCGCCCTGATTAGAGAGTTGGCGGATGCCCTCGGCGGCGTGGTCGGCGCGTCCCGCGCGACGGTGGACGCCGGGTGGATTCCCGCCTATCATCAAGTCGGCCAGACGGGGAAGACCGTCCAGCCGAAGCTCTACGTCGCGTGCGGCATTTCCGGCGCCGTGCAGCACTTGGCCGGGATGTCGTCATCCGACTGCATCGTAGCCATCAACAGCGATCCGGATGCGCCCATCTTCGAAGTCGCCCATTACGGCATTGTCGGCGACCTGTTCGAGGTCATTCCCCAGTTGGTCAAGGCGCTGAAGGAGGAGTTCGGCGAGTAGGCGAGCCGTCTCGCCACAGCACGCCGGATGCTCAACGCATGATTGCGTACATCTTCCCTGGTCAGAATTCGCAGTTCGCCGGTATGGGCAAGGAGTTGGCCCAGCAGTCGGCGATCGCCGCCGAAGTGTTCAAGGTCGTCGATGACGCCCTCGGATTCGGCCTGTCGGAGATCATGTTTGAGGCCGAAGCCGACGCGTTGACGCCCACGGAGATCCAGCAGCCCGCCATTTTCGCCCACAGCGTCGCGGCCTTCGCAGCCTTGCGCAGACGCCACGAAGGCGGGCCTGCCATGATGGCCGGGCACAGTCTCGGCGAGTACTCTGCGATGGCCTGCGCGGGATGCATGGGCCTGGACGAAGCCGCCAAGCTCGTGCGGAAGCGCGGGGAACTGATGGCCGAGGCGGGAGCCCAGGTCGGCGGAGCTATGGCGGCCATCGTGAAGCTCGACACCGAGGCCGTGATGGAGATCGTCGAGGAGGCCGGTTCAGCGGGCATCGTCGCAGTGGCCAACTTCAACTCTCCGGGCCAGATCGTCATTTCGGGCGAAGCCCCTGCCGTCGAGAAGGCCTGCGAGCTGGCCAAGGAGCGGCGCGGACGGGCAATCCCGCTACAGGTCAGCGGTGCGTTTCACTCGCCCCTCATGCAGCCGGCAGCCGACAGCCTTCAGCCTCACATCGACGCGGCCGAGATGCAGCCTGCCGCCGTCCCGGTGGTCTCCAATGTCGACGCGACGCCCCGCACCGATCCGGAGGGCATCAAGCAGGCCCTGATCCAGCAAGTCACCGGAAGCGTGCGGTGGGAAGAGTCGGTGCGCCGCATGATCGCCGACGGCGTCGATACTCTCGTTGAGGTCGGCCCCGGCAGCGTGTTGTCGAAGCTCGTGAAACGGATCGACGGTGAGGTCACGGTTCACACCGTCGGCAACCTGGATGAGATCGTGGAGTTCACGCAGGCATTGTAGTGCGCCCGAAAGCCTCAGCAGGACAGGCGCGGCGCGATTTTGATACCGGAGGTCCCGGCATGGATCTTGACGCAGCAGTTGCAGTGGTGACGGGCGCAGGGGGACTTATCGGCCGAGCGATCGCGTTGACGCTGGCGGCGGACGGCGCGGACATCGTCGTCAATGATCTCGTCGAGGAGACGGCGAAGGAGACGGCGGCCGACGTGGAGAAACTCGGGCGCAAGGCCATCGTGACTGTTGGTAGCGCATCGAAGGCCGAAGACGTGGAGGCGATGGTGGCGGCGGGGCTTGACGAGTTCGGCAAGATCGACATCATGATCAATAACGCGGGGATCACGCGCGATGGTCTGCTCGTCCGCATGAAGGACGACCAGTGGGATCTCGTGCTCGACGTAAACCTGAAGAGCGCTTTTCTCTGCACTCGGGCCGTTGCCCGGCCGATGATGAAACAGAAGGGCGGGCGGATCGTGAACATCGCGTCCGTCGTCGGCGTCATCGGCAACGCAGGCCAGGCGAACTACTCGGCCTCCAAGGGCGGCCTCATCGCCCTGACCAAGACGACGGCGAAAGAGCTGGCGGGCAGGGGCATCTTGTGCAACGCGGTTGCACCAGGCTTCATCGAGACCCCGATGACCCAGCAGCTCAGTGACGAAGCCCGCTTTGCGTGGCTCGACAACATTCCGCTGGGACGCCCCGGGACGGCGCAGGATGTCGCGGATGTCGTCGCGTTCCTCTGCGGTCCACGCTCATCCTTCGTCACTGGCCAGGTTGTCAACATCTGCGGCGGAATGGTAATGTAGGGTCCCCGGCATCCGCCGGCGCACACACGAAGGACTTACGTTGGTCTGTGACCAACTGACCAGCCGCAAACAACAGCCACTAACGACGCATGAACGGCACGCTGAGTCGTGTACATTGTGGAAGGGAGATAGCACCATGGCTCTGTTCGAGCAAGTGAAGGAAGTCATCGTCCGGGAGCTCAAGGTTCCGGAGAGCAAGGTAACCGAGAGCGCTTCATTCGATGGCGACCTCAGCGCTGATTCTCTGGACGTCGTCGAGCTCGTCATGGCACTTGAGGACGAATTCGACGTTGAGATTCCGGAAGAGGACGCGGAAAAAATCCAGACCGTCGGCGACGCCGTTCGCTACCTGGAAGAGAAGCTTGGCGACAGCGCCGAGTAACCGACCTTCATGGTTGCCGGGTAGCTGAGACGAGTGGACCGGCAGTAGGCAGGGCCATCGGCCTGAAGCCTCGACCGATTGTGACTGATGGGGAACCTGGGCGACCGTGCCGGCAACAGGTGGGTCAGGAGTAGGCGGCAGCACATTTCTGCTGCACTGGACCTTCCTGCAGCACCCGCGCCCTGGTTCCCCTTCGCGCAATCTGCGACCACGGGTGAAGAGTGCGTTGGCGGTGGCCCCAACTGTATGGCTCGACCCGCTCAGCGAGTGAGACCAGGGTTGGGAGCGTCAGACGCACGTGGAGGCCGCCAGTCGCGGTTCACGTTCCATGACCGGGACCTGCCAGGTGTGTGGGTCGGCCAAGGTGGCCGATTACGTCAGACACGATGAGGGGCGCTATCCGCGCTGTCCGGACTGCGGGTTGATCTTCAACGCACAGTCGGATCAACTCTTCGCGCAGGCCCTGCGCAAGTATGATAGCGCCTCATACTTCGCCGGGTACGAACGCCGACTGGCCAGGAAGCTGCGAGCCGCGCGGGAGCAGTTGGATCTGGTGCAGACGTTTGTGGCAAGCGGCACATTGCTGAACATCGGCTGCGGCGCGGGCGATACCCTCGTCGCAGCGCGCGAAGCGGGGTTTGATGCGATCTGGCTGGACGTGGGTGCGTATTCCGTTCGGCATTGCCGGAAGCTGGGCTTCGACGTCATCCAGGCGTCGTTGACCGATATCGGTCTGCGGGATGCAAGTGTTGACGTCGTCGCTATGTGGGACGTCCTTGAGCACATCCCGTGCACCGCGGCCGGCTTGCGGGAAGTAGCGCGTGTTCTCAGGCCCGATGGGATCGCTGCTGCGGTGGTGCCGTCTGGAGAATACCTGAAGGCCCACCTCTTACGAAGGACCCACCAGAACTATCGTGGCGAGTGGGCCAAGACCCATTTCGTCTACCACAACGAGCGCACGCTGCGGCGTGTGTTCGCCCAATCAGGGCTCAAACCGCGGAGGCTCCCGTTGCTGCACCGAGGTGCGTTGCGGCGGGGTGCCGCCATTGCGGCTTGCGAAGCTGCCGTTGCACTGCCTCGCTACCTGTTCGGGAGTATTCGTAGCGGCGCCAGGCTGACCAGGAATCTGTTTGTGGTCGCGGTCAGGGAGCCTGCGTAGCGGACTAGGTATACGGGGGACACAGAGGAGGTCACTCATGTCACACCGCGTAGTTGTGACGGGGATAGGCTGCGTTTCCGCGGTTGGCCATTCCCTGGACGAGGTCTGGCAGGCCACCGTCGACGGGCGCACAGGTATCAAGGCCATCACGATCATGGATACCGAGGGATACGACAGCAGGATCGGTGCGGACATACCCGACTGGGATGCCGACCAGTACATGGACCCGAAGGTTGCGAAGCGCTGCGACCGGTTCACCCAGTTCGGCCTTGCGGCTGCCTATCAGGCCCTGACGGACAGCGCCCTCGAGATCACACCCCAGAACGCCTATGATGTCGGCGTCGTTGTCGGGTGCGGGATTGGCGGAATGAAGACCTGGGAAAGCCAACATGAGCGACTCCTCTCGCGGGGCCCCAGTCGTCTCTCCCCCTTCCTCGTCCCGATGATGATTGTTGATATGAGCTCCGGCGTGATCTCCATGCAACTCGGCGCGAAGGGCCCAAACTACGCCACAGTCTCCGCCTGTGCCAGCGCGACGCACTCACTGGGAGACGCTTTCGAGATCGTCAGGCGTGGGGCGGCTAAAGCTATGTTCGCGGGTGGCACCGAGGGAGCCATTTCCCCCACCGGCCTTGGCGGGTTCTGCGCGGCGAAGGCACTCTCGACACGCAACGACGATCCTGCCACCGCCTGCCGACCGTTCGACAAGACACGCGACGGTTTTGTGATGGCGGAGGGTTCCTGCATCGTGGTGCTCGAGGAACTGGAGCATGCGCTCGCCCGGGGTGCGAAAGTGTACGCCGAAATCGTCGGCTTCGGAATGAACGGCGACGCGTACAATATGGTCGCTCCGGACCCGAGCGGCGACGCGGCCGCCCACGCGATGGAGTACGCTCTGGATCAGGCGGGCATGAGCATGCTCGACGTGGACTACGTGAATGCCCATGCGCCAAGTACGGTCGACGGCGACGCCATGGAGGTCACGGCCCTGCAGAGCATGTATGAGGGCAAGGACTACTCCCCGGCGGTCACTTCCACCAAGCCCATACACGGGCACATGCTCGGCGCGACGGGGGCCATCGAACTGTCCCTGACCTTCATGTCCATGCGGGATGGCCTTGTACCGCGCACTCTGAACTGCAAGGATCCTGACGACAATATCTGGCTTGACGTGGTATTGGGCGAGAACCGCGAAACACGCGTCGACACGATCATGAGCAACTCGTTCGGTTTTGGCGGCCACAATGCAGTCATCGTCGCACGCCGCTACGAGCAGTAGCGGCTCGTCTGGCCATGTCGGAGGACCGACTTTGACAGAGAAATCGGAATTGTGCGAGAGCCCGAAGACGGTTCGAGCTTGCCTGGCGCCGCGGCGATGGCGCAAGGCGCGTGAGGCCTTGGGCCTGCCCGAGGACCTGCGGCCGAAGCTGCTGGCCCAGGCCTTCACTCACACCTCCTTTGCCCGGGAAGCGCAGTTGGGGCCGGAAGCCTCAAACCAGCGCCTTGAATTCCTGGGCGATGCCGTACTGGACCTCATCCTCGTCGAGTACCTGTTCCGCACCCACGAAGCCGCGGCCGAAGGCAGCCTCACGAAGATGAAGGCCTCCGCAGCGAGGGCCAATACCCTCGCTCGCGTGGCACGACAGATGGGGCTCGGCGAGCACCTGCTCCTGGGGCATGGGGAAGAGGAAACAGGGGGACGCAAGAAGCCATCACTGCTCGAGGACTG
>JALGSS010000330.1 GCA_029821745.1 Candidatus Zipacnadia bacterium | reverse complement strand
GCGGACAGCGTGGTGTGCGCGTGCAGGTCGCCGAAGTAGAGTTGGCAAGCTCCGCCATCGACTCTGGTAGGCTCCACCGACGGCAGTGGCGCGAGGTCCTCGGGAAGCGCAACGCGCGGCCACGGGTAGGGGGCTGTCACGACCTCATCCGCTGAGTCGCCGATGGTGAGGATGTCCGCGAGCAGGTTCCACGCGTCGGGCTCCATCGGGTGGCGCATGGCGAGCCAGAATGCCCCGTCGTCCGGCGCTGCATCAGCCGGCGCGTAGTAGCAGTACGCGTAGCCTTCCGGGGTGACACGCACCGTGTTGCCCCAGCGCTGCCCGTCGAAGGCGCGGCCGATCAGTTCCCCGGGCTGGCGGTTCCCCTCTGGGTCCACACGACGCTCCCAGAGAACCCACACGCGCCCGGCGGCGTCGGTGCGCAGAAGAGGCGCCAGGCGACGCCCGAGATAGCCCCAGACTTGTCCGAGGGGCAGCACGCCATGGCACAGTTCCGCAACGGTTCCGCAGTCGTCATCGCCGGTAGGGAGCCATCGCCCCTCGACGAGCCGTGCCGTACGCACGAGATGGCGCTGATCGATGACACCCCGGGCATCGCGGACATCCTGCGGCGCGAGCCAGGAGCAGAAGACTGTACCGTCTCCCTCCACCGAGACCTCGGGGCACAACGCCCACTCCTCGCCCGCACTGACTGTCTGGACCGGCGCGCTCTCGCCGTCGAGGTCGAGTAGGCGAGACTGAATGACGTACGCGCCGACCCCTGCTCCGTCAGGCTGAACCCACGCATCCCACACGAGCATGACTCCATCCGGGCAGGTGGCGATCTGCGGTCTGCGCGCCCACCCCTCATCGGACACGCGCTCAGTGTGCCCGGACTCGGACCACAGGTAGAGCGCGCCGTCATCGATTCCCGCCCAGGCCACGCGGAGCGTCCCACTCTCGTCGATTGCCGCGACCGGGTCCCATGCATTAGCCCCGCCGCTGATAACCCGTGGCGGCGTCCAGGCCTCCTCGTTTCGTTCCGCGAGACAGACCTGCCACCGACCGTCGGCGTAGCGCGCCCAGGTGACGACTGGGAGGCCTGAGCGTAGCGCGATCTTCGGGGGCGCGTTGACGGTCGACGCCCCGCTCACGGTTTCCACTACCGGCGGCGTGATCTCCTGGGCGTCACGGTTGACCCTCGCGCAGCAGATGCTCTCGGCACCCCCGTCGTATCGCACCCATGCAATCCAGGCGCCTCCGTGATTCGCGCCGGCCACAGCGGGGAAGCCATCGAGTGCGGCGGGCCGGTCAGGGGTCAGATCGATTGGCGTGGTCATCAATTGCCTCCAGCTTCCGTCGGTTCGAGGCCCGGAGGTGTAGAAAGGCGACGCCCTGGATCATCACTTCGGTGGCGCCATCGAAGCGCAGGTATCCCCTCGCGGTGCCGTGTACTGGAGGGCTATTCGCCCGGGAACGCGGAACGTCCTACTTGGTTTGCGGCGATTGTCGGGGCATGGCAACGGGGCGAGAGGGACTCAAGGGGGCCAACCGCTTCCGGGATCCGAAGCGGTTGTGCTAGGCAAGGGGGAAACGAGCAGCCGGTGGGCCGCTTCGTTTCCCCGGTCACGTCTGTCGCAGGTCACGCGTTAGGGCTTGCGGGCCCGTCGTGACACCGTTCCAGCACGGCGGACTCGAGTTCGCCGCGCCTGCTTTGCGGCTCGAGCCTCCTCGACAATGTTCCCCACGGGCAGTTGGTCGGCGACTGCGCGCACGATGTTCGCCCGGCTCACAATTCCTACTACGTGCCCCCCCGCGTCGAGGACGGGCAGGCGTATGATGTCGTAGTAGGACAGCAGATGCGCGGCCTCCTGCAGGCCGGTGTCGGGAGCCACAGTCACCACATCCGAGGACATGATGTCGGCGACGCGTGTGCTCTCGTCCACGTCGCGCAGGTCCCAGAAGGTGACGATGCCCACCAGGTTGTCTTCACCGCCGAGCACGGGGAGGCTGCCGATCCGCTGCTTCAGCATGAGGTCGTAGGCGTGGGAGGCTGTCGCGCCGGGCGTAGTCGTGATCACGGGCGCGCTCATGAAGTCCTGCACTTTGAGACGCATGCTGCATCCACCCCTCCGCTGTTTCCGGTGCCGCCGCACCGCGAGCGTGTCCGGCACAGGAAGCCACTGGGAAGCTGCCCCAAAGGGCCGTCAACAAACCGTTGTATGCGACGCCCCCTCCCCAGCGGCCCCTATTCTCAGCCTTCCGAAATCCCGCGTCGCGCAAACCTATAAGATCGCTCAAGCCAGGCTCCAGAAGGCCGGGAGGTCCTCGTCCATCGTGCGCGGAATGGTGTCCCGTTCGCATTGCCACGGAAACGCATTTCCGGCAGGTCGCCGCGCGGCCAGACTGCCGGATCCGCATATTATTGCGCCCGAAGGAGTCCCCTATGGCGAAGAAGAGGCCTATCAAGGTAGCGGTCATCGGGCTGGGTCGCTCCGGCTACAGCATCCACGTCGCCCGCCTGCGCAACGACGAGCGCTTCGCGATCACCGCCGTCACGGACTGGATCCCTGAGCGGCGAGATGAAGTCGCTGCCGAACTGGGATGTGTCGCGTACCCGGACCACGAGGCGCTGCTCAAGGCCGCTGACGCGGAGGTCTGTGTCGTCGCCACCTACTCCGACACGCACGCCCCCGTCAGCAAGGACGTCCTGCGCAGCGGTCGTCACGCCGTCTGCGAGAAACCCATCGCCGACAGCGTTCCGGCTGCAAGGAGCATGCTCGCGACCGCCGAGAAGACTGGCCAGAAGCTCCTCGTCCATCACAACTGCCGGTTCAGGCCGGACACCCTCCACATCCTCGACGTCATCAAGAAGAAGCGGATCGGCGAGGTGTTCGAGATCCGCATGCGCGCCCTGGGTTTCAGCCGGCGCAATGACTGGCAGACCCTCCAGAAGCATGATGGCGGAGTGTTCAACAACACCTGCTCCCACTTCATCGACGCCGGGCTGCAGTTCCTCGGGTCACCCGTGACCGATATCTTCTGCGACCTGAAGCTCATCGCGGCCGCCGGAGACGCCGAGGACCACGTGAAGGTCCTGCTCAAGAGCGAGAATGGGCGCGTCTATGACATGGAGGTCTCATCGGCCTGCAAGGTCTCCGAGCCGAAGTGGACCGTGCTCGGGAGCCGGGGCACTCTCGTCTCCGACGGCACCACGAGCAAGATCGAGTGGTTTGACAGGAAGGCGGTCAAGAAGCTCAAGGTCGTCGAGACTCCGCCTCCGGGCCGCTCCTATGGCAACGATGACGTGCTCCCGTGGCAGAGCGAAGAGGTCCCGTCAGTGGGGCCATCCATCGGCGATTTCTACGACAACGTCGCCGGTGTTCTGCGCGGCAAAGCGAAGCTCATCGTGTCGCCGGAAGAGGCCTTGGAGGTCGTGCGAGTCACTCAAGCGGCGAAGCGCAAGAGCGGCTTCTACGGGTAACGCGCTCAGTATGTCCGTTGTGCCATGCTATGCGTGTCCGCGGGGCCCCGCCGATCGTGCGACATCGGCACCCCACGGCTATCCCGCATTCCCCGAGACAACCGGTCTCTCAGCCATCACAGCCACCACAACGCCTGCGGCAGCAGGACTGCAGCTGCGGGCGTTGAATATGTGTGGGGCATGTGATCGGTCTCCGGACCCGTGGGAGGGCCCGTCAATAGGGTTGCGTTGAAAAAGGCAATCATGGGCACGGCGCGTGCTTGGGCGTGTGCGACGAGGCCCCGTAAAGGGCGTCTCAGAGGCTCCGTGGGGCCCCGTCACACAAACCGTGACACCCCACGGCCATGCGTCATTGGTTTTTCAGCACAGCCATAGGCGGTGGGATGATGACCAAGTTCGTGGAACGCTGGAGCCGTTCCCTGCGACTGTGGCAGATCTGGCTTGCGCAACTCCTCGTGCTGCCGATTGCCCCGTTACTTGCGTGGGGGCCCTTCGCCCATCCCCTCATCAATCTGCAGGCGCTGAACCGCGTTCGTGGCAAGACGAAGTACGACGGCCTTGACGTGCAACAGGACTTGGTCGCCGCCGCCGAAGAACACGAGGATGTGTTCGTCTACGCCGGCAACAGCGCCGACGCGATTTCCACCCACAGCGTCGCGAACGGTGCGCTGATCTACGACTACATGCACAACTGGATTCCGGACAGCGCCAAGGGTCGGCCCCGGTTCGGCCAGGCGCTTGTTGCGGAGTGGTACCACGACCGCGGCACGTGGCCCGATCGCGAAGGCGCGGTGGCTCTCGGGTGGCTCGCGCACCAGTGGGCCGATGCGTACCCCCATTACTACTCCCTCGACACCGAATGCAACGAAACTAACGCGCCGCTGAACTACAAGAACGTCTTCTCCGGGTACTGCAACGCGCACCCGGTTCTCGGCGCTGATCACTACGCGCCGATCCTCGCCCGCCACCGGTTCATGGAGCACGGGTTGATCGAGGTACTCCACGACCTCATGGTCCGCGAGGAGAATCCTGAAGGCATCAGCGACGACAGCTACTGCGAGATGTTCAACCCGGTGGGCGACACGACGCTCGTGACGGAGGTCTCGCGGAAGTACTCTCCTGAGCGGATGCTGATCCCGCCGGAGCATGTGCCCGTCCTGCGGGATGACTTCAATCTCGTGATCGACGGTATGCGCCTCGTCTTCGAGATCATGATGCTCTTGCGACCCGATCTGCCGGCCGTCCTCCGCGATGGCCCGGACGGCGTGAGACGCCGTGAGTACTTCCACGAGAAGTCCGTGGACCTGGTCGCCCGCGAGGTGTTCTGTCGACCGGTAGCGCCCAGAGCGCGCGCCGCCGTGACGACGGCGCTTAGCGACCTGGACGAACTGACGGTGGGCCCGACCCGCACGCGGCCCGGGTCTGATGCGCTCAAGTTCGCCCGCCAGGCCGAGGCGTGGCTGTCGGGGAGTCCCATCGGAAGGTCCTTCGTGTTCCTCGAACGGCGCCTGCCGAGGAGCGTGGCACGTTCACTGCTTCGCTGCGCGCTGAGGAAGATTGCGCCGTCACCTGACTCGGTGTCGGTCGTGCATTCGAAGGAGGGCATGCTGCCGGAACTGCGGGCGTTCCTCGCGCACCTGCTACTCACGCGCAACGCACGCCTGGAGGATGCCGCCCTCGCGTTCCAGCGCCTTGATCGCCCCGCCATCGCCCCGGCAGGGCAAAGCAGCTATCTGGAGTTCAGCGAGGACTACTTCCGCTATTTCCTGAAGCAAGGGAAAGTGAGCGTGCGCCTGTATCCCGCCGGTCCGAAGACCGATGGACCGGCGAAGAGGGCGAAGGGACTGGCCCAGGGCACGCTGCTGTTCCGCGTCAACGGTACACCGGTGTCGGATCTTCACGAGCAGGGGATCGTCACGCTGACTCAGGGGTTCGTCAATGGGGACACCGACGGGGTCCTGCAGATCGACTGCGAGTTTGACCCGGCCGTGCTGAACGCGACGCGGGGCGGCGCCTACCACATCTTCGTCGACATCGAGGACGACAGCGGGATCCGGGGTAAGAACATCGACCTCGTGATCCAACTGCGCGCCCTGGGCGGAGCCGCCCCGGGATAGCGCTCAGCGCTTCTTCGCTTTCTTCTTCGGCTTCAGATCGCCGCTCTCAAGCATCGAGAGATACGCGGAGTCCTTGGGCTTCAGCGGCATGTCCACGCGCCCTCGCCGCCGGCTTGATTCGTAGGTGGCGAAGATGACCTGGGTGGTCTGAAGAGC
>JALGSS010000329.1 GCA_029821745.1 Candidatus Zipacnadia bacterium | reverse complement strand
GCCTCGTCCGGGCAGTTGACGTGTGGGAGCATGAGGGCCTGCGCACCCATCTCCAGGGGCCGGCAGTGGCTTCCCGCGTAGCACTTGCGCAGCCGGACCATGGGGTCGATGCCCCCGGCTCGGCAGGCGACACAGAACCCCGCGATAACTGTGTCCGTGTAGTTCTGGTGTTCCTGGTCAATCCAGACGCCGTGGTAACCGGCCATCGCGGCCATCTCGATGAAGCGCGGCTCGACAGAGGGTGTCGGGCCGAAAAGCACGACGGGCAGATCGTCACTGAGACGTTGGCGAATCACACTTGGGACGACTTCCATCTCTCGTTCGCTCCTTGAGGGCCCCCGATAGCCACCCGTGGCCGGGTCGCCGGGCACTGGCCCCAGACCCCATCTGTCGCGCGCTCTGGGTCAGGGCAGCAGGCGTGGCCCCACTGGGTTCTGACGTCAACTTCGGCAAGTGAATACCATATGCGTTGCACTACTGGGGATACTTCCCCGCCCTTGGGTCCCTCACCTGCGGCGCGGGCGCCTCGCGTTGTCAATCAGGCGCGATGACCCAGGTTGGGCTTGACCAGGCCATGCCGCCGTCCTCCTGGATCACTCGCACATAGTAGTACGCGCGCCCCGGCGCGCCGGGAAAGCCCGTCAGCGGCTCATCGTGCTCGAACTCCACAGTCAGGGCCTCCTGACCGGGATGCCACGTCTGAAGGGTCTTCCCGTTGTGGATGAGATCAAGGGTCTCGATCGCTGCCGTCCCGGCGACGCCAATGTGAATGTGTCGGGGTTCGTCCGCCGCGAGCACCTGGAACTGCTCACCCATCGCCCAGCCATTGATGTCGGTTCTCAGGAGTATCCGCGCACCCCGCGTGGCGTACGTGCGCCGATTCCACAGGGCATCGAAGATGGCTTCCCGCGTCAATTCCTCGGCCCACACAGCGGTCAGGCCGCCGACATGCCCTCGGCCGAAACTCGTCTCGCGGTACGAGCCGGGGGCGCCCATGTGCGTGTCTGTGCCCGCCGTGAAGCCCAGACGGTACCCACGGTCCAGGCCGTCCCGTGCTGTCTTCCCCGCTTGCAGGGGGCCGACAGGGCAGGGAACATCCAGGGCTTCGGAGGCCCCGAACAGGGAGTAGACCTCCACCAGCCGCTCGTACCGGCTGTCGAACCGGTCCCAGTCGGTCATCATGTGGCTGGTGTGGTCGACGATCATGAAGGTCGCGTCCTCGCTCTCGAGCCGCGCGATCAATTCCTCGATGTGCGTGTGGTCGGCCCGCGCGCGGGACTTGCCATAGGGACTAGAGCTGTGGAAGGGCGGGTTGTCATCGACGAAGTAGACGTTCTTGTGTCCGTACATCTGCCCGTCCGTCAGACCGGCGTGGCTGATCTCCCACCCGGGGATGGTGACGAACCGCCCCGGCTCGTTGAAGGCCCGGGCGGCCTCAAGCACCATCTCCCAGTGCTTGTCGGGGTCATACAGGGCGATCCCGAAGTCATGGTCGGTGAGGGCGGCAAAGTCCAGGAGCGCCGCGTCCCTGCCCCACTGATAGTACTCATGGGGAGTCCGCGCGCCACCGTCGGAGATCACCGAATGCCCGTGGATGTCGCCCCAGAACAGGCGCAATTCGGGCTCCTCGGCAAGCTCAATGGGGTTTGAGAATCCTGACAGCCCGACGCGCTCGTCCGAGACCTCAATGATGTCGAAGGGCTCCTGTTCATCGCCGCCGGGCTCCTCGTCGGCTGGTGGGAAGAACACCCGCGCCGCGCACACGGGATTGCCGTGGGCGTCCAGGACGACATGACGCACCTCGACCTCTTCGTCGACGCTCACTACCGAGGGCGCCACCACATTCAGACGCTCCGGCGGACCGGGCCTGATCGTCAGCGTATCCCCGCCCAGAAGCTCCAGGTGTCCACCTTCCTGCCTCTGGACAGCGACCCAGTGGCGCCAATATGCGTTCGCCTGGCCGGGCACGATCATCCCTGGCGAGCCACCTGTGCGGTCGCCGAACTGGACGACCAACCGGTCGCCTGCTTCCAGCCCGCCACTCGCCACCTGCACACGGGCGATGTGCAGGTTCAACGACGATTGAATCCCCAGCAGATCGCGCCAGAAGTAGCTCTCGGTCTCCGTGCGCTCGTCCAGCTCCTCGACCCCGTGGCGGGCGTGCTGTACGGCATACCCGCTCAGGGCCAGATCAACTCCCTCCGGCCCGGAAACCGAGGCGAAGTTAGCCGCCGCCGCGTCTTCGCCCTGGGGGAAGCTCTGGTACCCGGATTCCCCGCGCAGATCGAAGGCGACCTTGATGCAGCCGCCCGCTTCGACGGAAGCGCCATGCAGGACGATACCGCAGGTCCAGGTGGCCAAGGATCCCGCGATGAGGGGTTCTGGCGAGGTCAACGCTACGCTTCGCATCAGTGGCTCCTCCGGCCGCCGGCGGCCTGTCAATCGGCGTGGGAATAGCAGACAAGGATTGTACGTGGGCTCGGTATCGACGGCAAGAGCGAAACGAAGCCACACGAGTCGCCTCCCGCCAACAGCCCCCCAACTCACCTTACCACCCCTCTTACCGAGGCCCTGCGCACAGGGATGTGGGCCCTGAGATGCCCCCCCGCAATTGACGCCGAATAGCGCGTCTTTTGCCGCTTGACTCTCCTTTGCCCTGTGCTATAATCCCTTTTCGGTCGGGGCGACGGTAGTCCGTGTCGCCCCGCTGTCATGATGAGCCGCAGACGACGCACTATTCTTCAATCCTAGCCGCAGTTGTCGAACTGGGGCCAAGCCGAAGTGGGAGGTGGCTGTTGTGGCAGACCTGAATCTCGTTGCCCTTACTGGGTTCGCAACACGAGATGCCACGTTGCGTCAGAAGTCTTCCGGTCAAGTGAAAGCGGAGTTCAGTTTCGAAGTGGATCGTCCCTTCTTCCGGGCTACGGGGGAGCCCGTTTCAGACCTGTTCCTGGTGGATGTGTGGGAGGACCTGGGCCGTTGGGCTGTTGACAACATCAAGGAAGGCACTCGCCTGCTTGTGGTGGGCACTCTGAACAAGGAGAGCTACACTACGCGAGGCGGGCGCGAGCACCTGACAATCGTCAAGGCCAAGTACATCCAGCCGATGGAGGCGAGCCTGATCGAAGAGCAGGTGGACGTCGAGGAACTCAAGCGCGATTGCTGGGACCAGGAAATGCTGGTCGCCACCGTCGAGCTGCTGGAAGCCGCACTGCGCAACGGAAGCCACGATTTTGCCGCGGCGCCCCACGACGACAGCGAGGACTTCTAACTCTGAGATAACGCCGTTCTGCATTCCTTGCGGCCGCCACTCCCATGAGTAGGCGGCCGCATCCTTTTGGTGTACTATACAACCTGCGATCTCATACCCAACGCGGTCCGTGTCGTTGCCGCCATACTCCCCTCGATAAGCATGACACATGCCACTGAAGCCGCCCACGCAGCCGTCCAGACGAAGCGCGGCCGGCAAGCCATCCATCTGTCACTGCCCTCCGGCGAGGTCAAGAGCTGGCACCTTGGCCGTCGGGCGTCAGACTCGGACATCGACGCGGCAATGCGCGAGTTCATCGCCGAAGTTGACGATGAGCCGGTCGCCTGCTTCGCCGCCGATTCCCTTGCCGATCTCCTGTCCAGACCGCAAGTGTTGCCCCTCGCACGCCAGGTGCTGGCCCGGCTGCGCAATCTGCGCGAGTTGGCTCTCGTGTGGCTGCCCACCCAGGAGCGTTACACTCTGTCCGCCCTGGCCCCCGAGACCGTCGACGGCGACATACCAGACTGCCTCGCCCAGACGCAAGCCGTCCACCAGCTGATCATCGACGCCGTCGAGAAAGCCCCCCCGAAGCTGCTCGAACTCCTGAAACCACTGCTTGCTCACGACGCCGGCTTCGCATGGCTTCCCTGGCCTGAAACTGGGGGCGGGACATACGCCCTCGCGGGCATCGCCGCTGTTCTCTCGCGTCGGCCCTCGAGCCGCAAACGCGAACCAACCGAGTGCGATGTCAACGGCGACATCAAAGATGTCTCGATGGCCTTCCTGTCCCCCGGCGGGCTGATGGAGGTCGCTCACCCCAGCTACGAGCACCGGGCGGGGCAAGTGGACATGGCCGGTGAGGTCGCCGGCGCCCTGCGCGAAGGGCAATTTCTCGTCGTGGAGGCCGGCACGGGCGTCGGCAAGTCTCTGGCATACCTGATTCCGGCTGTGCTCTGGGCGCGACGTGAGGGCGAACCCGTCATCGTTTCGACCAACACCAAGAACCTGCAGGAGCAGTTGATCTACAAGGACCTCCCGCTGCTGCAGGAAGCCTTGCCGGTCGACTTCGAGGCGGCGTTGCTCAAGGGCCGGGCGAACTACGTCTGCATCCGCAGCCTCGTCAGCGCCGCGACGGATGCCGCGAATTCTCTGCTGACGGGTGAGAGGCTGGCCGCCGCGCACGTCATCTCGTGGCTGGCCCAATCGGACGTGGGGGAAGTCGCCGAAGTCTCCCAGCACGCCCAGGAGCTTCTGCCCGAACTGCCGCGATTGCTTGCCCGGATTCGCTCCCAGGCCGCTTCCTGCCTGGGACGCGGGTGCTCCCACGTGGACTCCTGCCCTGTGCAGATCGCCCGGGCATGGGCCCGCCGGGCCGACATTGTCGTCTCGAACCACGCCCTCACATTCGAAGACACGAAGGCCCAGATCCTGCCGAAGTACAGCCGCCTGATCTTCGACGAGGCGCAGAACATCGAGACCGTCGCGACGGAGAACCTGAGCCTGGAGTTCTCACGCTACGGCGTCAGCCAGCTTTTCCGTCTGCTCACGGAGCGCCCCGCCGGCTTCATCGCGACGATGGAGCGCCGGCTTGAGACGCTGGACGCGCCGGGCGTTGACGACGCGCAGGAGGCCCTGTCCAACCTGCGTCCCGTGGCCGAGGAATTCGACGCTGCCGCGGGCGAGTTCGGGGAGCTGCTGGCCGACTTCTGCTTCAGCGCCTCCAATGACCCTCGTGGCGGAACCGACCGCGCCACCGTCCGGCTGGTGGATGAGGTCCGGCAGCTCGACGAATGGGGCGAGGTCGTGTCTCTCGGGCAGGCCACGCTTGAGGCCGGTCGCGCGCTGCAGTCAGCGGTTGCGCAGTTCGGGTCCCGACTTGCCGAGATCGACAAGGGGGGAGCCCCCGCAGCCGAGGGCCTCGACCTGGACGCCGAGGCGATGCGACAGCGTATCGACGACGGCCTCGCGAGCCTGGCCACGGTTCTGCAGTCCGGGGACGGCGAGCATTACGTGACCTGGGCGGACGCGTGGTCGGCACGCCGCGGCGGCACGTCGTGGTCCCTGCACGCAGCGCCGGTGGATATCGGCCCGGTCCTCGCCGGCGCCCTCTACGCCCACAAGGAGTCCGTCATCTTCACCTCGGCCACCCTCTCGGTCGATGGCCGCTTTGACTACTTCCGCCAGCGAGTCGGGCTCGACGACTTCCACGAGCGCCTCGTTGAGGTCTCGGTCCCCTCACCTTTCCGCCTGAGCGACCAGTTGCTGCTGTGCATACCCAGCGACATCCCTGACCCGTCCGAGGCGGGCTTCGCCGACGCCGTGGTCTCGACTCTCGGGCGAATCTGCGAAGCGACCCAGGGAGGCACCCTCATCCTGTTCACGGCGAGGGCCCGTATGACCCGGGCCTTCAGCCAGCTCGAAGACGACCTCCGCGCGATGCAGCTTACTCCGCTGTGCCAAGATTCGGCGGGTGACCGCACTGCCCTG
>JALGSS010000328.1 GCA_029821745.1 Candidatus Zipacnadia bacterium | reverse complement strand
CGGCCCAGCCCAGTTTCACCTTGACCACCCGGCGGTTCAGGGTGTCGGCCACGTAGGCATGGGTGTCGCTCACCGCCACGGTCAGCGGCCAGGCCAGAGGGATGTCCGGCCTGGGGACGGGCGAGCCCTTGCCCCGGGAGTCCTGGTTGCCGTACTTCCCGAACGTCGTGATCGGGTTACCGTTGGTGTCCAGGACCTCGACGCGGAACTGACCCAGGTTCGGGTAGAAGACCCGGCCGTATGGGTCCACGTCGAAACCGCCGCCCTCGCACATGCAGGTCCGGTAGCACGAGGAATACGTAGCGGTGTAGGGGGCGAATCCGAAGCGGTACCAGAGGGCACCCTGGAGTTCGGCCTGGTCCTTGGTCCTGTATCCCCGGTGGAACCGGACCTTGACCTTCGGCTTGGCCAGGAGTTCGGCGGGCGGCTTCCCTTCCACGTACGGTCCCAGTTCCTTACTGTACCAGATGGCCCCGCCGGTCGGGGGGAACTTGATGATGCTGCCGTACATGTAACTGTAGTAGAAGCGATCGTCGTTCCTGCCGGTCTGGACGCGTGGCGGCTCGATCTTGCCATCGAAGAACTCGGGAAAGGCGCGGTCGGCCGGCTTGACCATCTCCGCCAGATAGATGTTCCCCTGGCGGTCCATCTTGGGGATGGCGCCCTTCAGGCACTGCCATATCAGCGTCCGCCTGACCTTTCCGTCCATTCCGTAGACGTTGAGGCAGGTGGTGCCGTCCTTGACCCCGCCGCCGCCGGAGGCGGTCCGCCAGTTGCCGGGCGGGATGATGAAGAGTTCCTCGAGGTTTCTGACGATCAGTGTCCGCTGCATGTAGTTCATCACGCCCGGCAGCGGGATGTGGTTGCTGGCCTGCCCCGGCCAGTTCGTCGGCTTGCCGTCGCGCCCGTAGAGCCTGAGGCCCGCTTCCTTCCCGCTCCAACTGTAGGTGTAGAGGTTGCCGTCCGGGCCGGCCACGAGTTGCGTGCCGAACTCCGGCCGGTGCGAGATGCCCGCCGGGCGGAACTCGAAGGCGACCTTGCCGGTCTTCTCGTCGATGCGGTACCACTTCTGGATGTGGCTCTTGACGTAGAGTTCGCCGCGCACGCGGTCGTAGGAGAGGTCCCGCGGGCCCTCCGCCCACGGTTCGGGGCTGCGCGGGTCGCCCTTGGCGACGAACTTATCTCCGGCGTCCTCGATGCACAGCAGCAGGTGCTGGGTGTAGGGTATGGTCGGCACCCAGATGCGCACCGGCCGGGCAGAGGCGTCCACGGCGATGCGGTGCGGAATCCGCTCCTTGGCATACCGGTAACGTGGCAAGGCCAGGCTGTAGAGTTCCTTGCCCGTCCTGTAATTCTCGAACTTGATCAGGATCGGGGTTATCGGATCGGCGACCGAGCAGACATAGACCGCGCCGGTGGTCGGGTCCACGCCGAGGGAGTCCGGGGCCTTGACCTTGATTTCGCCGGCGAATGATCGGTCCTTCTCGCTGAAGACCGCGACGCGGTCGGCGTCGTGATCGGTGACGTAGATGAGCCCGCCGGCCACGGCCAGGCCGCGTGGGGCGGCCAGCACCCCCTCTCCCCCCCGGGGAGAGGGTCGGGGTGAGGGGTCGGCCATCTCACCGGACGCCAGCCGCAACCCTCCCCCTGCCCCCTCCCTGCGAGGGAGGGGGGAGGAGGTCTCGGGGTCTGTGGCGTCCAACTTGCCCAGGAAGACCTCAGCCGGCCCGCGCTTGTCGAGCGGCACACGAAATACGCAGGGCACGCTCTTGATGGGCTCCTTGTGGTCGGGGTTGCCGGTGGTGAGGCCCGCGAAGTAGAGGTGCTTCTCATCGCTGCTCAACGCCAGACCAGGCCGGCTATGCCCGTAGAACCACTGGCTGGCCATGGTCAGGCCCTTGATGTCCGGCAGCAGCCTCGGGCCGACCAGGCTCTCGTAGGGCACGCCGCCGTCAGCGTCCAGGCTGGCCACCGCCGGGCCCATCACCAGCCAGTGGACCCGGCCGCGGCTGTCCACTACGGGGCACTGCGCCGGGGACCGCCAGAACGGGTCGCGGTAGCCACTGTAGAAGTTCAGGCGCAGCAGGTCGTGGATCCTCGGCACCAGGTCCCCCTGCTCGGTCCGGAAGACGCCCAGGGGCTTGAGCCTCTCGGGTGCCATGTCAGCGGAGAAGGGCATGATGGCCCGCTGGTGCGTGCCGTCGCGGTTCAGGATCTTGATCTTCTGGCTGCCCCAGTGCGCCCGCGTCGCGTCCTTGTGGAAGACGTAGAGCGATCCCGCGGGGCCGATGGCCAGCGACGCGATAGGCCCGCTGGAGGCCGGGTTCTCCAGGAGGAACCCGTCCAGCCCCGGCCTCATCCCGGCACGCACCCGGACCGTGAACGGTCCGCCGGCGGCCGGTTTGCCCAGGTCGTCCTTGCCGTCCCATTCCACGGCCTGCGAAAGCCCCGGCTTGAGCGGCTCCGGCGGCTGGCTCGTTCCACCGAGCGCCCCGGCCACGAGGTGGCGGATGACCTCGCCCTTCGCATTGACTATCGCCACCTCCACGTCCGTCGGCGCGGCGACCGCAAACGTGATCCGCACCTGGGTCCCCACCCGTGCGGCCGTGGGCGGCGTCTTGAACGCCGCGTCTCCCGCGTACACGAGACCCGCCGTCACGACAAGCGTCAGCGTCATACCCACTCGAACTGCGATTCGCACGGCATCCCTCCTGAGTCGCGGGTCACTTGGCCCCATGTCAACCCGTTTGTATGGCCTTCCATCGCAGGTGTCAAGACGCGACCATCGCGCAGGGAGCCGGCGGACGAACTGAGGGCGGGGGCTGGTGGATGACCTGCCGGCCCCCTCTGGATTCGCGTTGCGGATGGGCTCGCCGGATTATCTGCCGGGGGCTCTGTACCGGTAGACCCACGTGTCCGTGGCCGGGCTGTTGTAGGGTCCGCGGTAGACCACCGTGGCGTTGTGGACCGGGTCGTAGTAATGGTGCACCATCAGGCCGCGCTTGTTGATCGGCGGCAGGACGCCGTCGGCCGGGCGGGGCTGAAGCACCCACTCGTTCTTCTTGACGTCGAGCGCCAAGACCTGCGTTTCGTCCGCCGGAAAGCCCCGTTGCTTCAGCAACGTGCCGGCGCCGTAGACGGTGTAGTCCGTGAAGATCGCCAGCGTCGTCGCGTTGACTGAGTCGTACACGAACGCCCCCACCGGGCCGTCGAGGTTGGCCGGCGGGGTTTTGGCCTTGGTGACGACCTGCTTCATGGTCTTGGCGGCCGGGTCCAGCAGCCACGTTCCGCCGCCGCGGAGGATCAGCACCAACGCCTTTCGCTTGGCGTCATAGACGATGGGCGAGTTGGAGTACACCCAGTAGGGAGATATTCCCTCCTCCATCGGCTCCCAGGCCACACGGAGCGGCTCCCATGTGTTGGTGGCCGGGTCGTACATCTTGAACTTCTCGCGGTCCTCGTTGGGGACTACGATGCACGGGGTCATGATCAGCCGGCGAAGTGCCGGGACATAGCGAATGTACCCCTTGTGCCGGGTGCAGCCGGTGGGATCCTCGGTATAGACCCGCGTCCATCGGTTGGTTTTCAGCGAATACTGCCAGAGCATCGGTCCCTTCTTGAGCAGCGCCTGATGCTTCTCGGGACTGCCCTCCCGGCGGATTTCCCTTCCGATCTTCTTGTAGTGCGCGCTCCGGTTATAGACGCCTTGCCACCACCCGCCCAGGTGCCAGAGGACCCGGCGGTCCGGGTCGTAGTCCATCAGCCCCCACTGGTGGGCCGAGAGCGGCCGCTCCTGGCGCGTCATCAGCACGCCGTCCTTGATCTTGAGCACGTCGGGATCCCGGGCCGCGCTCGGCTCGGTCTTGAGCAACTCCTTCCACCGGTTGCGGGCCAGGTCGTGGCTCCACAGGTCGTTGTGGTAGCCGGCGTGGCTGCATCCCCAGAGCAGGGCCACGCCCGCCTCGGGGATGTAGGGCATCCATGGCGAACTGCTTCGGGCGATGGGATGCTCGGCCGGCGTGGGCAGTTTCAGCCAGGTGTTGCCCTTCATGGCCGCCACTTGCGGATGAAGAGCCGCCCGGGCGGGTGCGGGCCGGTCGGCCACAGCATCCGTTGCGCACGCGACCGCGCCGGAGACCAGGATCAGGGTCAGAATAGAGGCCGATTTCCGCACGACGTTCTCCTCTTCAACACGCGCCTGGTTGGCCTCACTGTTTGGCCGCCTTCCGGTATCGATAGACCCACATGTTGCCGCGATCGCTGCTGTCGTGGGCCGTGTAGATGAAGTGTGCGTTCACCTCCGCCGAGTAGAAGCCGTGCCAGCACGTCTTGCTGGGCACGCCGGCCGGCACCCGGTCGGGTGCTTTCGCTGGCCGCCAGGTGATCTTGTCGGGTTCTGCGTTCTCCTTCCCCAATGTCAGCGCTTTGCCCGGCGGAAAGGTGCCGAACGGCACCGCCAGGGGCTTGTCGTCCCAGGCCCCGGTGGTGGGGTCGAAGACGTTGACGAGGCTTTCCCGCTTCTCCAGCGAGTGGGTGAAGCAGACCACCCGGTCGTTCACCGAGTCGTAGTGCATGCAGCAGACGTTGGTGCCGAACCAGAAGGGCAAGGCGCCCTTGTCCGGGAGGTTGGTCCAGGTGTTCGACTGGATGTCGTACACATAGATCTTGCCTTCGCCCTTGGCGTAGGGTCCGCGGTAACTGCCGCCGCCGACGTAGATGCGATGGCGCTTCGTATCGTAGCACATGGCGAAGTCGATGCCCTGGGGGGTGGCCCCCTTGGCGCCGGCCTTCAGCCATCGCCGGCCGCTCGTGTCGCTGAGCAGCGTCTCGCCCCGCGCGAAATCCCATAGGACCTTCGTTGTCGGCAGATAGAACAGGTTGCCGAACCCGTGCGGCTTGAGGCCTTCGATTGGGGAGCGCTCGAATCTCCCGGTGACGGTGTTGTAGACGATGGGCGCGCCGCTCACCTTGTCGGTCTTGCCCTTCATCTGCTCGGCGAGGAGCGCCTTGCCCTCTTTCTCCCAGGCCATGTTGCGGCTGTACTGGTCGCCGCCGAGCCCCGACCGGCCGCCCGAGGCGATCCACAAGCGCCGGTCCGGGTCATAGGTGTGGGTGTGATAACTGTGGCCGCCGTAGGCGTAGAAGACCGGCTGGCCGTCCTTGTCCACCAACTGGCCGTCGTCGTTCACCTTCAACCGCCCATTCCGGATGTCCTCGACGAAGGTCCTGGTGTTGAGGCCGGGGAAGAGGCAGATCCACCGATGGGCGTTGACGTCGTAGAAGAAGAGGTCATCGTATCGGCCTTCAGGGCTGATGAAGCCGTGCTTGCCCTGACCCGCCAGGAAGGCGCCCTGAAGGTCGGGCGCGTAGGGCATCCAGCAACTCCAGGACCGGCCGCGTGCCTTGCCCCACGTGGGATCCGGCGCGGGCGAGCCGAGATTGAGCCACTCGTTGTCGCCGAGGGCCTTGATCTTCTCGAGATGCGGCCCCGGCGCGCTGGGCAGACCGGCCAGGGGCCCCTTGCGCTCAATCTTCTCGCGTTTCGCCCCTTCGGCGCCGGCGGCCGACCCCGCGACCACGGCGAGAGCCGTGACCGCAGCGGCCGCCCTGATCCACGTCATCACCTTCATTTCCGGCTCCTCTCCGAAAAGTGTACCGCTCCCGTCGCTTTGGCACCGCGACCGGAACTCGTCTGGATTTATCGCTTCACGGCCAACGGCACGGTGGGTATGCTGCGGGCGCCGCCA
>JALGSS010000011.1 GCA_029821745.1 Candidatus Zipacnadia bacterium | reverse complement strand
GCGGCACCGTGTCGCAGGAAGAGAATGTCCACCTCAATCACCCGTGGAAGTCCGTCGGCGGTTCGCAGGGCGCGATGCGTCGTCCGATGGCGCCACTGCGCGCTTCTTCCTCAAGTTCGGCGCTGAGACCAGGTATTCCTGCGCGGCGGTCGGCGGGATGAGGGCAGGACCCACGGCCGTAGTGAAGGAAGGGTACTGACGAATCGAGCCGACAGTCGCGAGAAGGAGGCGCCACAATGAAAGGGTCGCTGTGGGTTCTCGTCGTGACTGCGCTGATCGCCGGTGCGGCCCAAGCGCAGGACAACGCCGCCGGGGAGCCGGGGTCGGTCATGGTTGAGTTTGTGCCCGAGCGGTCAGAGGACGTGCTGTTCAATCCCCGCATGGGGCTCTATATGCAGCACCCACCAATGGAGCTGCCGGCGAATCACTGGCTGATGCAGATTGCGGACATCGCGTACTACCGCCTGGACTGGGCGCGGCTCAACCCGGAGGAGGGCATCTACGCCTTCGATGAGTACTTCGGTCCGATGTTCGATTTGTGGGTGAAGCAACATGGCAAACGCGTGGCCTTCCGAGTGATGTGCGAGAGCATGCACTCCCGAGTGAAGTACGTCACGCCGCAGTGGGTCTTCGACAAGGGCGTTCCGGGCGTGGAGCATGTGGGCATCGGCGGACAGGAGCAGATTGACCCGGTGTTCTGGGATGAGCGGTACCTGGATATCCAGTGTGAGTTCATCCGGAAGCTTGGCGAGTACCTCGACGGGCGCGAAGGCCTGGAGTTCCTGGACATCGGGAGCATCGGCGAATGGGGGGAGATGCACCTGGGGCTGCACATCCGCGGGCGCTGGACACGACAGCAACTGGAAGCCACCGGCTACACGCACACCAAGTACGTCATGGCCTACCGGCGGATCATCGACGCCTTCGCGCAGGCCTTCCCACGGACCCAGATCTTCCTCAATGTCGGCGGGCAAAGCCACCACACGATCAATGACTACGCGGCGCTTCGCGGTGTGCACTTCCGGCAGGACGGGCTCTCCCCGCGGGGCGCCAGCGCGAATGTGGGCGAGTGGCTCTACAAGCCCTACGCGCGCAGGGGCGTGGTGTGCAACTTCGAGTTCCACAGTGGCTACCGATCCATGCAGCAGAAGGGCTGGGACCTCAAGGAGACGGTCGACCGCGCCCTGGAAGTCCCGACGAGCTATCTGAACAGCAACTTGGGATGCTACGGCGACGACGTGCCGGACGAGGTGGTCGAGCAGATGACCCGGGCCGCACGAACACTGGGCTATCGGTTCGTGCCGGTGCGCGTGTTCCATCTGCCCGCTTTCCACCTGAACGGGGTGACACCGGCCCGTATCCCGGTGCGCTCCGTCTGGCGCAATGACGGCATCGCGCCCTGCTACGAGAGCTACGCGCTGGAGTGGTCGCTGGTGAACGCACAGGGCGAGACCGTGGCCTCGGCGGTGGAATTCCCTCGCCTACCGACGACCCAGTGGTGGCCGGGCCGCCTACACATTGACGGTTGCGGTCATCGACCCGACAACGGGCGAGCCAATACAACTGGGCATTGCGGGGCGCGGGCCGGATGGGCGATACTCTCTCTGCACGCTGGAGGGCGTGCCCGGCGAGGCCCCAACAGGCCCGGTGTTCGCGGAGGGCTTCGAGGACGGCTCGGGCGGGTGGTCAACGATCGAGGGGATGACCGTGGCCCTGGACGGCACCGAGGCGCACACCGGCGGCGCCTCTCTCCTCATCGAGGGCCACCACGAGCGCGGATGGAACTATGCTGGATGATGGTGGAGGCCATCAAGCCGGCCCGCCACGCGCCGTACATGAAGATCGGGGTCAACGACACGGAGGGCACGTGGCTGGAGAACTTCAGCAGCGCGGCGTATGACCTGTCGAACCAGGGCACGTGGCAGGAACTTGAGGTGACGGCCGAGCTTCCCCCAGAGGCGGGAACCGTGCACTTCGCCGTGGAGAAGGGTGCCTACGGTACGCCCATCACCGTGCGGCTCAGGCTGGACGACGTGGAGCTGGAGCTGCTTGAAGCGCCGTAACCGGGCCGGTCAACGCCCCCAATCCATGAGCCGGGCGACTACCTGGAGTCAAGCAGAATGCGCAGGCTCCTCTCGAGCCTATCGGCTTCCGTGGCCCAGCGGCTGCGGTACCGGGGGTCATCGACGCTCAGGTCTCTGAATGGCTGGAGGACCTTGAGTGCCGCCCGGTAAGCTGCGGGCTTCTGCTGCGCATAGAGAGCGACGGCCTGCCAGTAAATGGCTTCGAGCAGGCGATCGGACTTCGCATACCGCTTCCTGAACTTGACCAGTTCACCGTGGCTCTTGAGCGGGTCCTCAGCCATGCGCAGGACGATCAAATCGAGGGTCGAATCTTCCAGAGCGCCCGCTTGGTTCTTCGGGTCGAGCTCCCTGGCACGCTCCAGGAACTTCCGAGCGTTCTTGAAGTCCTGGATCTGCAGAAGCACGTGGCCCAAATCAGCGTTGGCGCGCGCGTCGCTCTCGTTGTCTGCCAGCACCTTCTTGAGCCTGATGATGTCCAAGCCCTCAGTGACCTTGACGACCAACGCCCGCGCGGGCATGTAGCCCCAGAAGGTGAGGTAGGGATCCCCCTTCGCATTCATGAGCACATGCGCGGGCATCGACCCAAAGCGCGTCTTGCCTTCTGAATCCTTGGCCACGCCCCACGCGTACCGATCGGCCAGAACCTTGTTGGCTGTCAGCACCGAATTGACGGCGCAGCATTCGAAGTGCTTGTTCAGCAGCGCCACCACGTCGGGATGCGTAAGTGTCTCGGCCCGCATTCGCCTGCAAGCTGACTGCTGGGGCGAGAAGATGTACAGGTAGACGGGCTTGCCGGACTGGAGCGAGGCGGCCTGGGCGTCCTCCGCTCTGGCGTGCCAATTGACCTCCGGCGCGGCGATGGCCGGCAGCGCCAGGGCGATCAGACCCAGCGCACAGAGGAACGCGCCGGTTGGCCGCAGCAACAGCGCGGCGACTTGGTGGCGTCGGGATGCGGAATGATGCCTCGCGGCTGTGCTCAACACTTGGGTCACCTCGTGGGAGAACTTGACGGTGGAATAATGGCTTTCGTCCCGGCGATGCGCGTCACGGGACCAGCGCCACCATGAGTCATAACGCCTGGCAAGGCAGATTTGTTCGTGCTCGTCAGGATAGCCCGGCTGGTGAAGCGCGCGGACCAGCGCTCTCGGCCCGTCACGCAACGCGTCAGGGCTCTCACCAACTGATGCGGGCCTCGAGAAACGCGGTGTCGGACCGCTCGTCGTAGCCGATCCGGAAGAACGAGTACTCGGCCGCGATAATCGTGACTTCCGGCCCGTCCAGCAGCGGCGACGTGCCGTCCAGCACGCGAACGATTCCCCCGGGCGCCCCGGTAATGCCCATCAACCGGCGGATCTCGTGGTCCCAAGTCGTGTGTAGGGTCACGCTGTCGGCACCCAGGTAGTTGGCGAGACGGGTCTCGGCGTAACGGTGTATTCGGAAATACCGGTTCAGGAATCGGTCGAACTCCGCCACCGGCCCGTATGAGGCCGCGGCCATCCAGGGCAGGTAGAGCTCACCTGCCGCCGAAGCCTTCCCTTGCGCCAGCCCCTCCTTGATGGCCTCGAGCGACACTTCCTCGGCCTCAACCAACGTGTATGGCAGCCCCGCGGTACCTGAGAACTTCGCGCTCGACCCCGTCAGCCCCGGCTTGTCAGCGTACGCGGCGTCGTTGATCACGGACAGCATGCGAAACATCTCGAACATGCTGGGCTGCATGAGATACCCGTCGAAGTCCATGTTGGCGAGACGCTCGGGGCCGCCGGGCACGCCAGGATGCACGAGATAGGCGAGCCCGCCCTCGCGGTGGATGTCGCGAAGCGTCGCCGCCATCGTCATGCTCGCCGGGATGATCTCGCGCGTGAACAGGGACAGAATGGGCCCGCTCTGGGTGTAGACGACCTGGCCCGGTATGATGAGGAAATCCTGCGGCAGTTTGCGCTCACGCTTGAGGCGCTCAGCAACTCTCCGGGCCTTCTGGCCGGCGTCATGTCGATCGCGGTCGGCGAAGCAAATGGCCTGGATCCCGCGCGCGGCGGCTGTTCGCATCGAGCGCTCAATGCTCGCCACCGAATCGTATGATAGGGTGCTGAAAGCCCGGATGTCAACGGCTACCTGGCCCTCCTGCGGGTCAGCCCGGACCATCGTCTCAGGCAGCAATCCGAGCAAGGGAGGAGCTGCGACATCGACGACCACTTCCCTCTCCAGACTGCTTGCCCGAGCCAGCATCGCCAGGGCCGTGTCGCTGAGCCACTCCTCGCAATCTCTGTGGATGTAGGCGTAGCCCAGGCCCCACAGTGTCCGCTGTAGCAGCTCGTCCCTGTCATGAGAGAGCAGTTCAAACTCCTCACGGGCAATGCGGAAGGGGTTGTACTCGCGCCGTTGGAGGAACCAGCGCGACGAGTAGAACTCATCCCCACACAGTTGGCCGAGGTTCTTCTCGGGATACAGGGATGGCAGGTAACCGGGGCAGTAGAGCGCGCGCGTGCCGCCATCCAGGCCGTAGTCAAGGGGCGCTTCCCAGGAGTGGTTGCCGAAGCCCTCCGGCCATCGAGACGGCTCGACGGAGTCCAGACTGACCCGTGCGCTTGCCGGCATCGCTGTGGACAGGGCCCGCGCCAGGCCGGCCGAGAGCCTCGCCTCGCCATCGTCCCGGCAACACGCGGCCGTCACCATGCAGAGGGTCGCGAATGCGCAGACCAGTAGCCGGCGGCAGGTGCACCCGATGCGCTGGCTCAGATGTGGCCAAGACATCCCGCAGGTCACTCGTTCTCCTGTTTCGCCCGCAGACGCTCCGCGATCTGAACGAGGCTGTCCACACGCAGACGCCGACTGAGGAGTTTCCCGGCTGTCTCAACAGCTCCCTCGGGGTCGGTCGCTGCCAGTTGAGCCGCGAGTTGGGCCCGCACCGGCTCGGCAATCCCGAGGTCGTCGACTTGCTCAAGCATCGCGAGAGCGGCACGCGGATCGGCCCGGCCGACACGCTGGGCCACGGTCGCCACCGCACGCCGTCGGCGCTCGGGGTCCTTGATGGCGTCCGTAACATCGATCGCCCCCTCCGGCGACGTCCAAGCAAGCGCCGCGCTGACATCGGCGCGTGTCTTATCTGCGGCTTCCCCTTCCGCATCGCCCAGGCTTCCGAGAGCCGCCGTCGCAAAGGCCGCTGCCGTTTCGGCGAACTCGGGCGACATGCAGGCCGCACCTGCTGCAGTGATGTAGGCACGCTGTGGGCCTTGCGGGACATCCCGCGCCAGAAGAAGCGCCGCCTCGGGGCTCTTGGCTGCGATGACCTGTGCGACCATCCCAGCCGCCATGAGCCGGATATCCGGGTCGGCTATGCCGTCGATGGCGCGCCGCCCGTGATCTATGTCGAGGAGAGCCCAAGCCGCGGCAAGGTCAACGCGAGCGAGGTCCGCGTCCGGCCCGGCCGCAACGGCAGCGTCGAGTGCCTCACCAGCCTTCACCAACGCCGCTCTGGCAGTTGTCGCGTCCTTGCCGGCGAGACCGGCTCCCAGATCCCGAAATAACGCCGCTCGAAACAAGGGTTCCTCGACTTCGCCTGCCGCCTCGAGGGCGCGAGTGGTCAAGTCGCCGGCTGTGTCCAGGGCGATCCGGTGCGAGAGAAGGGCAAGCTCGCGCAGGACGATCGCCCGCTGCAGAGGGTCGCGGAGGTCGCCGGAAATCTGAAAGGCGTCGGTGATGAGTGAGTGGGCAGCGGCGGGGTCCTTCAAACCAACGCGCAGGGCCACGGTGCGCAGGGCCATTGCCCGGGCCATGTCGGTGCGGGCTGCGTTCGCGAATGCGACGGCGGATTCGAGGGCGCTGCGGTACTCATCGGCGTCCAGTCCGAACCATGCAGCGGCGACCTCCGCCAGACACACAGCACGGGTCTGCGGATCGCGCGCGCGCGCCCCAATCCGGGCTGCCTGGATCAAGAGACCCTCGGCACGCGGCGCCTGTGCGCAGGCTTCGACCAATACCAAAAACGCGATAGCTATAGATGCGCGGCGCAACGGGTGTCCCTCCTCGTGAGCGCGACTGGATCGCCACTATGTATGACGGGGGCTTGAGGGGGAAAGTTGCGCCCCGCTAGCAAACGGACCGGCGCCCAAGGGCTCCGGTCCGCAAACGCTCACAGTTCGACGGGCTGCAATCAGGCCATCAACCACGAGAATGCGGAGGCCTGCTCATCCGCCGGGGTCTTGTCGTCTGTCTCGCCTTCGTCCTCCACGTCTCCCTGATTAGTCTCGGCGGGCTTCGCCGTGTCGTGTTCCTCACTCGGCGCGGCGGCTTCGTCCGTCGGCTCCTCGTCCGTGGCAGTTTCTTCGCCGGCGGCCGTCTCATCTTCGTCCTCAGCCGGTTCCTCGGGCGCGACGGTGTCCTCAGCATCCGCCTCTTCCTCGTCGACGTCCTCTTCGGCCTCTTCTATCGGGGCCACTGCAGGCACTTCCGGCAGGCTGGTGACCTGTATTCCCTCCAGGCTCCCCATCGGCAGTTCGAAAGCAACACCTACGCTGCTATCCCCGAGCTTCTTGAGCCCGATGCCGGCCTGCGTCCTCACAACGGTAGCGACGGCGCCGCTCGCGAGCAACGCGGCGGCTCCGGCACGGAGGGCATCGATGGCCTCACGGTCACCGATCTCGCCAAGAACCCAGGCGGCCCTTGAGCGGTTGCCGACGGGCAGATGCACGTTCTTCATGACGCCTGCGACCATGGTGATGACCGGGTCAGGCTTCTCCTCGGTGACCGTCTCACGGCCCTGCTTCACAAGAGCGACGCCCGCGAGGTCGAACACGTCCTCATCGCTCTCGAGGACCTCGACGAGCGCCTCGATGGCCCGCTCATCTTCGAGGTTCGCGAGCTCGAGGACGGCGCCGGCTTTTGTCGCAACTTCCTGGGAATCGATCTCTTCAGACAGGCGCTCCATCGGGTCAAGCGCACAGCCGCTCAGTACGAGCAACACAGACGCGGCAAGGGCGATGCTAAGCCGCAATGTAACCTTCGGCATCGAATGTCCTCCTGCAGGCGGGACCTGCTGACAATCATCAGTCTACGACTGAGGGGCGCGGATCCCCAGTTTCTTCATGCTGGCCTTTGCCGCTTCCCGAGCCCAGTAAAAGTCGTCACTGAGCGCCCCGGTCAGAGCGCCCTTGAGGCGGTCGGTGCTTTGGGCGTCTGCCTTGACGAAGCTCATCGAGTGCAGGGCGGCAGCACGCACATCGCCGGTCTCATCCTCAAGAGCCGTGAGCAACCGGTCCACGATGCCGGACTGGTCACCAACACGGCGGGCCAGGTCGGCAAGGGCGTAAGCCGCCGCAGTCCGGACCTCCCCGTTCGGCTCCTTGTTGGTATCCAGAGCGGTACCGAGGGCGGCCACGCTCTCATCCGTCCCCAACACGCCGAGGGCACGGGCGCACGCCACACGCAGATCGCCGGTCGCGTCGGAAGGAGGTGTTGGCGCATCCTCGGGAGGCGTGTCTTCGGGCACCACAAACTGCGCGGGGTCACGTCCCCCGACAGCCTCCGACAAGGCGAGGGCCTCTGCTGCCGTTTCGGCAGCCGTCTCCGCAGCCTCACGGGCCGCAGTGATCGCTTCCTGCAGCGCCTCTGGATCGGCGTCCTCTGCAGGCTCCGCCGCCGCCTCGATGGCCGTCTCGATCGCTTCCTTGGCCGTTTCCGCCGCCGTGTAGGTGACGAATGCCTTGGCTTCGAGAGCCTCGATTGTGTCGGTGAGCACGGTCTGGAGCAGACTTGCAGCCGACTCATCTCTCAGCAGAGAGAGCGCCTGCACGGCAGCGACGCGCACGGCGAGGACTTCCTCGTCGTCCTTGACCAGGTCCTGGAGGGCCGACCCGGCAGCCTTCACCGACAGCTTCCCGAGAGCGAGTGCCGCCGCGGCCCGGACATCCGGCGATTCGTCGCCGAGAGCCCGCTGCAGCGGCTCGAAGGCCTCTGAGGTCCCCACGTCGCCGAGGAGCGTAGCTGACCGCCATTTGGCAGCGGCGTCGTTTGACGCCAAGTGGTCCTGATCGAGGAGGGCCCCCGTGATGGACCCGCCTCGCTCCTTGAGCTGGGTCATCGCGTCCAGGACCTTCGCGTAGTCATGGCCGGGTAGCTCCGCCAGCAATTTGGCGGTAGCGACGGAGCGCTGCCACCGCGTGATCCCGAAAACGGCGATCAGGATCACGACGATTATTGCGAGCACGGTTGTCGTGCGCCGATTCACATTCATCAACTCTCTGTCTTGACCACTTAGGCTCACGCGGTAGCGCGGCGGCTAACGCACGGCCACTTCGGTGATCTTCTCAAGGCACTGCTCTCCGGGCTTAGTCATCGACAGTTGAGGCTTATCCTCTTCGGCCAGGTGGTCGATAAGGTCGAGGGCCTGCGCATCGCCGATCAGTGGCAATGCTGAGACCAGCCACTGCTTGTACTGCTGGTCCTCGGCCTCTCCGCGGGCTTCAAGTACAGGGTCAGTCGCGGGTTTGCCGATGGCGCCCAGTGTGGCGATGATCCAAGGCTTCAATTTGGGGCCGGCCGTCTTCAGGGCCTCGACGAGCGCCCAGACAGGCTGGTGGCCCATCTCAGCCAGCCCGGCACCGACGATAGCGCGGAGTTCGTCGTCGTCAGTGTCGAGAAGCAGCCCGATCATCGCCTTGGCCGCATCGCCCGCTTCCGTCCGCACTCCCGCGACCACGTCCCCACCGAAGCGGCTGCCGATCTTGGCCACAGCGATGGCTGCAGTCGCCGCGAGGGGCTCACGGGGCTCGAGCAGAGCGATGAGCGGTGTCAGATTCTTTTCGGAGCCCGCATAGCCGAGGGCGCGAACAGCCCGAGTGCGCACCGTCATGCTCTCCGTCGTGTCACCGGCCGTCTCTTCGAGCATATCGACGTCGACGGGAGCCTGCTGAGCGGCACCCTCCTCCGTGAGGTCCGGCAGATCCTCAAGCAACTCGTGGGTAACCATCGAGGTGACTTCAGCCACGAGCACAGCCGCCCGACGCGCAGCGTTCTTGTCGCTCGACTTCGTGAGCTTGCGCAGCAGGTCCTCCACGTCACCGAGTCGCCATTCACCGAGGACGTTCATGGCGGCATCCCTGACGGCCGGAGACTTGCTTGTCAGGGCGTTGACCAGTGCGGGTGTCGCTCGCGCGTCTGCAAGCTTGTCGAGTGATTTGACGGCCTCGATCTGAACCGCGGCTTCCTGACTCGCCAGAGCCCCCATGAGTGGCTTGACGGCATCTCCGGCTCCAGTCCTGCCGAGGGCGAGTGCTGCCTGCGCGCGAGCAGTAACTGGTTTGCTGCGGTCAGAGAGAACGGCAGCGGCGGGCTTGACCGCTGTGTAGCCGATGTCGCCGAGCGAAATGGCTGCCCAGTGCGCCTGTGAGGGACTCGCCGAGGACAGCGCGGACCCGAGCTGTGCGAGAGCCGGATCACCGATGCGAACGAAAGCATCGCGGGCCATGCTGCTGACCCGGGGATTGCCGCTTGCGAGGGCGCCGAGAAGTACGGGAATAGCAGGGGGCCCCACGTTGGCAAGCGCATCCCGGGCGGCGTGGTAAACCTGCCAGTCACTGTCTCCGAGAGCGGCGGCAACCTGAGGAAGCACGCGCTCGTCCGCGATGTCACGCAGCGCGTCGGCGGCGATGCGCCGAACAGCAAGCTTGCTGTCGGCAAGCATCTGTCCCAGGGGGACGACGGCATTGGGGCCACCGATCTCGGCAACGGCTTCGGTGGCGATCAGGCGCACCTCAGCGTCGGGGTGCACGAGCGCGCCGGCGAGTTCGGGGATTGACGGGTCGCCCAGGGCGGTCAATGCGATCCGCAACTCACTGGTGGCGCCGCGCCGGTTGGTCAGGAGCGTGCTGACGAGAGGCCCGACGGCTGCGGGGTCACCGATCCGTCCGAGGGCCTCAACAGCCGCGGCCTTTACCTCGTCCTTGGCGGAGAGGCGCCCGATCAGGACAGGAACTACTCCGTTGTCGATCGCGACCTGTCCGAGCAGACCCAAGGCCATGGCAGAGCGTCGCTGGACGGCCCACTGCGGGTCGTTCACGAGGCGGTCGAGAAGGGGCTTGACAACGGGCACTGCGTCATCCGGGGGAATGTTGGGGACCGCCTGGCTGGCAATGGTGCCGAGAAGCCTGCAGGCATTGCCCCGGACGTCGGCATTCGCCGAATAGGTGAGCAGGTTGTCGATGATAGGCTCAATGGCCGGGATTTTCATGGTGGTCAGTGCGGCCTCAGCGGTGGCGCGGGCCCGCATGAACTCCTGGGTGGTCTGGTCGCGGGTGGTGCCGTCGAGCAGAGTCTTCTTGCCGGGCTCTGTCTGCTGCATGACAGGAATGAGCCTGTCAGTGACGGCAGGAAGAGCGATTCCTGCAAAAATGTCGCGCACGAGATCACGCACGTATTGGTCCCAAGCATCCAGCAGGTCCATGCCGCCATCAATGACGGGGTTGCCCTCGGTGCCCTCATCGGCCTCAATGGCCTTGGCGATATTGATCAGGGGGGCCTTGGCGGTCCCGCGCGTGGTGCCATCCTTATCCTGGATGGCCTCGAGGAGTATCTCCGCGCCGCGGCGGCCGAGGCGTGTGAGGGCGGTCTGGTCGCGTGCCTGCACAGGGGCGTCGAGGACGCCATGGCAGGTCAGAAGCTCATAGTAGGCGTCATGGTCGCCGATGAGAGGAATCGACGCGACGACATTGTCCATGACCCAGCGGGGCCGGTCCTCAAGGGCCTCCATCAGCTTCTGCTTCGCCACAAGCGTACGGACGGCAGCGATGCGCTGCTCTTGCGTGCCGTACGCAATGCGGTTGGCAAGCCGATCCATCTCGGACTTGCGATACGACGCAATGCCGATGATGGCTAGTATCGCGACAACAATGATGATCCAGGTCGTCGTTCGCCTGGCTTTCTCGTCCACGGCGGTCAACTCCTCACAGGACGGTGCGCGCTGCCGAACTACACGCATCCAACACGAGCAAACAACCAGTTCGCGCAGTCACGAAGGGTTTCCTTCCCGCTGCGCGCAGTGTTCTTCTCTATCCCCTGCGTCAATTCCTTCTTCGTCGGTTCGAGCAGACGCCTTTTTTCAGGATCAGCTTCCGGGCCGCGTCGAATGGCCCCCAAGACGCTGTTCGTCGACCCACTGGCTCCTGGGGATGCCCGCCGGAGCGGGCCTCACAGCTAGACGGTCTGCCAGGGGCAAGGCTGGCCGAGATACACGACAGGCACGTCGGCAAACTGGGCTTGAAGAATCGTGGCAAACCGCGCCAGTCCGGGATTCTCGCTGACGGAATGGCCGGTCTCGATCATCGGTATGTCAGCGTCCTGCGTGAACCGGAAAGCGTATTCGTCACATTCGCCCGCGACAAGCACGTCCGGGTCATACGCAAGGAGCCCGTTGATGAAGCTAACGTTGACACTCAGCCCAAGGCCGCCCCATGGAGCGCCGACTCGCCGAACTGTGCGATCCAGGTCGCCACTCACCCGCAGCCAGCGCATCTCGACGCGCTCTTTGACACGGGCGGCCAGTTCACGAACGGTGACGGGCTCGATGTCGTAGACGCGGAAGTAGCCCTCGCGGACCACGGGTTCCGGGAGCCCAAGCTTCTCGCCGAAAGCGTCCAGGATGCAGAACCGGTCGAGCTGCCCGTGAGCCCGGTATACCGACAGGTCATGCTTTGCGAGGCCCGAGAACCGCGCGTGGTTCACCGGCCAGGACATGTGGCGGTGGAGAGCCGGATCCCTGAACGTGTACGGGAACTGCAACTCCTCGTGGGCCACGATCAGGTTGCAGTGGCTATCAACCGCCGTCTGGATGGCGTCCACGCCGGCCATGAAGCACACGAGAACGCCGGTTGTGAGCGTTCGCGGTTGGCCGAACTTGAACCCCTCATCCTCGCCCGCGGGCGGAGCCAGTGTCTCGATGAAATCAGCGATGTCCTGATGTGTAGTTATCGAAGGCCCATCCCTCTCGGCAAGGCTCTGATGCGGGTGTTTTAGAATAGCGTAAGTGGGCAGGTAGCGTCAACTCGAAATGCCCCCGAGGGGGTCAATCCACGACAGGCCAATCAGCCAGGACCCGCGGCATCGCGGGTACAGGCCCCGCGTCCGGTCGTGCATGGGTCATAACGCGTTGCCAGGACTCTATGTGTCGTCGCCTCCCGCACGCCGTTTTGCTATGGTTCCCCACGTGAACGGCGAATCCTGCAATCTCAGGGCTCTGGGGCAGCGCGGGGCCTGTGGACGGGATACCAGGGAGCGGAAATGGAGAAAGCCACCGGGCGCGAGCCGGTGGCTTTTCGAGATGGTACCAGACCTCATGAGCGTCCAGGTCGTGGCGGTAATTCTCTATGTGTATCGGTATTGTAGACCAATACTTTAGCAGTTGTGCTCAAGTTTCACTATAGCAACGAACAAGTTTTCATCAGACTCACCTCGCGGGCTCGGCCGCCGGGGACGTGGGGAGCTCGGGCGCTCTCCGGGCGACGGGGCGCAGCGCCTCCAACTGCTCCCAGTACAGCGCCAGCGCGCTGCTGCCCTCCTCGGTGATCGCGTAGGTGGTATTTGGCAGGTTGCCGACGAACCGTTTGTCGATAACGACGTAGCCCGCTTCGGCCAGCTTGGTCATGTGGGAGGACAGGTTCCCACGGCTCAACCCGAGTGCTAGGAGCAGGAAGTTGAAGTCGACCTGTTCGACTTCGCTCAGGGTCGACAAGATGGCTAGTCTGGCAGGCTCATGCACAAGTCTGTCGAGCTTCGGTACGGGGCTGCTCTTCTCGTTCACTGATCGTGTCCTCCCTCCGCATTCCTGCTGATCTCCACCCGTAGCCAGCGATTGTAGTAGTGCAAGACGACGGCGGCGACGAGCCATCCTACGCCCAACCAAGCGGCAATGCCTAAAGCGGCGCTCTCAGCCTCTAGACATGCCTGGACCCACGCGGGACCGTCCACCTGGACGGTCGCACCCGCGAGAGCCGGTACAGCTGCGATGACCCCACCCAGGAGCACAATGACCGCTCCCATTAGTTCGGTTGCCGGCTCCCTGAGCCTGAACTTGCCCGTGGCATACAGGTCCAAGCCGAGGAGCGTGAGGGCGAGCACGGTGGCCTGCCAGGCCGTGAGCGTGCCCAGCCCTGCTGCGCCGATGGGCCCGAAGATGCACAGCGGTGCAACGAAACGAGCCCAGTCGGGCGTATCGGGCGCCTCGGCGAGCACATTGCCAATCTGCGCGTAGTACGCACGATCGATGCGGTCTGGTACGAACTTCAGGCCGATCCAGACGGCGAGAAGAAAGGCGGCACTGCTCGCCACGTAAAGCCCCGCCGCCTGGAGCCTGGGGAGCTGCCCCGTTCTGCTGACGGTGTACAGCAGGGGCAGCACCCCGACTGAGAAGACGACCCCTTGGCCGACCAAGGTCAGGCCCTTTGATCGGGCGTAGAGACGGGCCATGTGTGCCAGGCGCCTGGCTTTTCCCGGGGCAAGGGAGGGCCGCATCACTCTTCGCCCACAAATTAGTTTGCGCTGCAAACCAATTTGTGGGATTGTAGCCTCCTCGTGGATCATTGTCAAGAGCGAATACTGGGAGTTGTTCGCCGAGCGCCGACTACAGTATCGGCCGGGACCGCCTCGGGCTTCAGCGCACGTCTCGCTGCGCGGACCCGAGACGAGAATTCCGGGGGGGGAGACCTCAGATACGGACAGGAGGAACCAGGCTGCCCGGTTCCTCCTGTCCTGAACAGTGCGCCCTCATAGTGCGTTTGCGCTTAGCCGCTGCCAGGCGGCGGCGGAGTATCGAGGCCTTCGACCTTGAACTCAAACCAGTCCGAGGTAGCCGTACGCCGCGAAGCGCTGTCGTCGACGGCCGTCACACGCAGCGTGTAGAACTGCGGGGCCTGCACGCCGGTGGCGTCGGGCCGGTTGTCATTCGCCGGCACGGGCACGAATGCGCGCCAGGTACCGTCAGTATCTTGCCCCGCGATGCGGGTCGCGCCAACGGGTGTCAGCGGGTCGGTCTGGTGCTGCGGGAAGATCTCGACGATGACGTCTCGTACGCCGTCGCCATCACTAGCGGCGACGATAACGGTGACGAGGCCGCCCGTCGCGGGGACAGGGATATCCTTGCTTGCCGAGACGAGGACGGAGCTGATGTCGGGCGCCCGGGCGCTGGTCACTGTCAGTTGGGTCTCGGTGACCAATTCGCCGGTCATCGCGCGGATGATGGCGACCCCGGTACTGGTTGTGTTGAGCAAGCCGCTGCGGGCCGCGGAGAAGGACCCGACGTTGTTGCCGAGCAGCACCCACGTCGGCTGAGCGCTGATGACCTGCCCGTTGACATGGATGGAGGCGCTGAACTGGACGTCCGCCCCCTGCTCAACGATGGCGTTCTGCGGGCTGATGCCGATGGACGTGGGTGAGCCCGCCGCCATGGGGAGGAGCGCGATTTCAGCCGTCGTCACCTGGTTCTTCTTGGTCGGGATGTAGACAGTGGTGGCGTCGTAATCGCCCGACCGAGGCATGGTGACATAGATCGGTGTGCTGTCCCCAGCGGGCAGCCCCGTCAGTTCGAAAGTGCCCTGGGCACCGGTCTCAACGCTGCGCCCGGTGCTCACCTCGGTCACTACTGCACGCACGAGACCCGCCGCGGGATCCTCCGGCGAGGGGTTGTTAGCCTGGACGACGCGACCGGTGAGGGTGGCGTTGTCCTGATGAGCAGCCGGGGCACCGCCGTTCAGAGGACCAGCGGCCCCGTCATCATCTCCCCCGCAACCGATCAAGGCGACGACTAGAATGAGCAGCGGTATGACAGCGACTGTTCGTGACATATCACGAACCCTCCCGAGTGTGGTCGGCCTCGCAGAACCCAGCCACGCAACTGCGGGCGAGGTTGCACCCCGCCGTTCTGCAAGGCGGTTGGCGATCGGCATGGCTATTTTAGTGTTGAATGCGCACACTACGCAAGGCCGAAGTCTTCGTGCCGTCTTCCGACTGCGCGGTGATCCGCACAAGATACTGTCCTGGCGGGGCCTTCGACCCGCTGTAGTTACGGCCATCCCAGGCGGCTACGTTGGTGCCGGCAGAGCGGATATTGGCGCTCTCAACCGCTCTGATGGGCCTGCCGGCGATATTCATGACCTCGACATCACAGGCGGCATCCTTGGACAGAGTGAAGGCCACCTGCGCGCCGCCTGCAGTTGGCTGAGCTGACATTGACGTGATTCTCACCGCGCCCGAAACCGTCTTCGAGGCGTTGATCGCGAGATGGCGAACGCCGGAGTCCGATCGCGCCTGCATGGTGTACCCCGTCTGGTGCCTCATGCTGAGCTTCTTCCCGGTGTCCAGATCCTCCAGCGTCAGCGAGTAATCGCGTGGCACACGACTCAGGTCCGGCCAGGAAAGGGTGATCGAGTCTTGGGCCCGGGTCCACGCAACGTTGAGTCTCCAACTCATCTCGCCGGCGGCCACACGATTGAACGCAGTGGCGCAACGCGCGGAGCCGCTACTCCCGCCGGCACCCGGGAAGTAGAGCTCTACGCCTTCGCCGGCCCGAGGTGGTGACTGAATTCCGCTGGGGGCGCTGGAGACGCCGCAGTAGTTCGAGGCATCCACACTGCCGGCTCCGCGGGCGATGATCTGCAGCGGCCACTCGTCGGCCGCAGCGGCGACTTCCGACCGATTCGCCGACGCGGCACCAGTCGCCCGGTTCATCGTGAGAGTGCAAGGCTTCTCGCCGAGCACCCACATGCCCTGCCAGGTTGCCACTGTCGTCCCGGCCCCGAGGAGCGGATGCAAAACCCGGTAGTCGTCCGTGTCGCGGTTGTATGCCCAGGCGTAGCCGGCCATTATCCCGAGAGTGTCGGCGCTGGCCATGTCCATGGTGTTGCCGTTGTAGGTCACCGAGGACGCGTCAAAGTCAATTGGGCCGAAGAACGGGTTGGCAAGCTGGTTCCAGCCGACCGCCACGTCGGCCGTGAAACTCCCGGCCGGGGCAGTGGCTCCGTCGGGGACAAAGGTAGTCTCGGAATCGAACTTGATCCAGAAGCCCCGCCCTAGCTCCAGCTTCAGGAAATCGTCCAGCGGGTCCCCGTTGTAGATGATGTACTGGTTGAGACCCGGCCTATATCGGGCGTAGTGCAGAGCGCTGCGTGCAAGTCCGAACAGCGTAGCGGGGTGCTTGTCAGCGGGCACGGCCTGGGTCCCGAGCATATGTAGTCCGGCAGCGAAAGTTACCGGACCGTTCGCGAAGCTCTGGATGGGCCCAACCGACAGGACGTCCTTGCGCATGTTGCCCAGTCCGTCCACGGCGACCACCGCGTAGTAGTAGTCGACACCGTCGGTCGTCCCGACATGGGTGTAGCTGCGGGCCTCCGGGTAATCGAGTGTGGCGACCGGCGTCATCTGGTAGACGGAGTTGAAGGGCCGGTTGTCGCAGTACACGTGGAACTGGGCAAGATCGCCCGTGCCCTGGTAAGCAGTCCAATCCAGCTCGATGGCTCCGCCATCATCCACCGGGCGGTCGTACGCGTGTAGTGTGTCGACGCGCGGAGGCGCGGAGTCATCGTAAGCGAACACGGGTCCGACGGCTTCAGATTCACTTCGGCTGTCGGGGGCAATCGCGGCGACCCGATAGAAGTAGGCCTTGCCGTCCGAAACTGGAGTGTCGACGAACTGCGTGGTGCCTTTGGGCACCGTGGCGATCTCCTCCCACGTGCCGGCCTGCACCTGGACTCCGCTTGTCTGCGCAGGGAGGGCTCCGTCGGCGCGGCTGATGGCGTAGCCCGTCACGGTGTTGCTGCCGCCGCCGTCATCGACCGACTTGCTCCAAGTGAGGGTGATGCTCCCGCCCTGATCGCCGGGGGTATCGAAGGCGCGGAGGTTCCCCGGCGCAGCGACAGCGACTTGTGCGCCCATCGCCCGCGCGACGTTGATCCGCCCGCTGCCGAGTTTCCCCGCATAGCCGATGTTGCGCCAGTCGATGTCATCGCAACTGTTGCGGATGATGTCCAGCAGATCCGCTCCCGTCCGGCTCATGTCTTGGGCCTTTAGAAGGGCGGCCAGGCCCGTCACAAGCGGGGCGGAAAAGGATGTGCCGCTGTTGGTCGTGTAGTAGGTCGAGAACTTGGGGACCGACGGGTAGTAGACGCCGGAGCCGTACAAGTTTACGCCGGGCGCGAAGACCTCGACGAAGTTCCCATCGGTGGACCCGTCAATATTGCTCCAGGAGGCCTTCGTGTCGACGAGGGTCAGGCCGCCAACGCCGAGGTTCATGTTGTCGACGAGCGGGTCGGGACCATTGTTGCAGGCCGGCGACGTCCAGGTGTACTGGTCGTCGGTGATCTCATCGCCCTCGTTGCCACCCGCGGACACAGTCAGGCCGCCGCGGTTCCACAGATCGACGATCGGGTCGGTGAAGGCCTGCTCGTAGTGGGCGCCGATGCTCAGGTTCATGATATGCGCGCCGTTCTGGCTGGCGTAGTACATGCCATCGACAACGGTCGAGACCAGCGTGTCGCCGTCGTCGTCAAACACCTTGACCGGCATGATACTGGCCTGCCAGGTGACGCCGACCGTGCCGAAACCATTGGCGGCGGCGGCGGCGAGACCGGCCACCAGAGTGCCGTGGTTTACCTGTTCATCGGGTTTCCCGTCATGGTTGTCATCAATGCCGTCGGGGATTGCCTCGATGTTCCCGTTCCAGTCGTACGCGTTCCAACCATGGACGTCGTCAACGTACCCGTTGTTGTCGTCGTCGATCCCGTTGCCCGGGATCTCGTTGGGATTGGTCCAGAGCCGGCTCGCAAGGTCGGGATGGTCCGTATCAATGCCCGAGTCGATGACCGCGATGACGACGTTCGGGCTTCCCGTGCCGATGTCCCAGCCGGTCGGGCACTGAATCTTCGGAAGGTGAGGCTGATTGCCGTACTCGGGGTCTGACGGAACGACCGTGGTGTGTACCAGGCGGTCGGGCTCGGCAAACTCGATCCCCGGCTGCTTTGAGAGTTCCTCTGCGACGGCCAGGATGTCGGAGTTGGCGGGTAGATCGACAACGACGATACGTCCCGTGCCAAGCTTCCGGGAGACGGTACCGCGCACTCCATTGATGGAACTGGCGGCTGCGGCAGCCGTGCTCGCGGATCGCCGCAGGCCAACCAGGAGGCGGTCGGCGACCGCAAGGTCCCTCGCCGTCGCGCCGGTGAGCCCGACCAAGGGCTTGACGCCGGTTCCGCGCAACTCGACGAGACGGAGGCCGTGGGGGCCCGTCTCGGCCGCAGCGACGGACAGGGAAAAGAGGACAGCCACAGCAAGCCAAGCCGCCCTCTTGATCAGTCTACAGCCTGAAAGGGGAATCAAACCAGACACCGTCTTCCCTTCGAGTGTCGACGTGTAGGGCATCGAGGCGAGCACTCGCGTGTGATCAGGAAACGTTACCCTATTACAGACCGTCGCGAGCGTCGGTTTGTTCCTCAGGATCGACCTCAATGGTGATCCGGCCGTCCCAGAACGCCGTGGATAAGGCCTCCGGTCGCGGAAGACAGGCGACCAACTGGGGCCGAGAGATGTTCCGGGGTTGGGCATGAACGGCAAGGGCTGCAGTCGCTACTGCGGAAGTAACGCGACTGCAGCCCTCGGTTTCTCGCAGAGGCTAGCGGCCAACGCTGACGGAGGCGACGCTACTCGCGCTCTGTCCGTCGTCGGCAGTGGCGGTCACGCGCACGAGATAGCGGCCGGCCGGAGCGACGACGCCCTGCGCGGTGCGGCCGTTCCAACTCAGCGTGGTGGCCGCGCCGGCGACAGCATCGACGGCGGCGAGGGTCCGAACGCCACGTCCGGCGATGTTGAGGATTTCCACTCTCAACTGCGCGTCCTTGTTGACCTGCAGTGTCACCTGTGCGCCTGCGCCCGCGGGAGTGGCGGCCATCGACTGGACGATGAGCGCCCCGCCGGCGTCAGCTTTGAGCTCGAGGTCGAAGTCGCGCGCCTCGTTGGCCTGGGCGTCGTAGGTGTACGCTGTCGCGGTGCGCATGTAGACCTTCTTGCCCGTGGTCTTGTCGACCAGGTAGGGGCGGAACTCAGCGGGAAGACTGCTGAGGTCCGGCCAGCGCACCGTAACGGCGCCGGCCTGCTCTGTTCGAACCTTCACGGGGCTGCTCAGGTCGGTAGCGCCCGGCTCGGCGAAGCTGGCGGCCCCGCGAACATTGTCGTCGTTGCCGAAGTACAGATCAATGCCCTGGGGCGGCGGGCCGGCGAGGCCGTTGAGAGCAGCGGCGGACGCGCTGACCCCGATGAAGTTGTCAAGGTCGGCGGATCCACTGCACTCGGCCGTGAGGCGGATCTTCCAGTCAGCGGCGATGGCGTTCTCGTTGGCGGTCGGCTCGGCCGCTCCGCCCGGGCGCGGCAGGTTCAACGTGCCGCTGGCGAAGCTGCGGAGGAACACGCCGCGGCCTTTGTCCACCTTGTTGGTCGCCCACCCGATGGAGGGGCTGACCAGGACATAGCTGGTCAGGAAAGCGTCATAGGCCCACATGTAATCGCGGACCCATCCCGCCTGAGCTGCCGCGGCGAGACTGAGGGTATTGCCGGCGACGGTCACCGTAGCGGCGGTCATGTCCATCTGGGTCGTGTACGGGTTCCCGATCATCAGCCAACCCGGGACGAGGTCGACCGAGTAGTCACCTGCCGGGGCAGGCTGGCCGGCGATGCTGCGCAGAATCGCGCTCGGCGTCGAGAGCCAGAATGCGCGTCCCAAATCGTGCTTCAAGAACGGGTTGCCGGGGTTCGAAGCGTAGGTCACGTAGTTGCCGGTGACCGGGTCGTACCGCGCGATCCTCAAGTCGGCCGGTGGCACACCCAGAAGGGTCGCGAGGTCGGTCTGCGGAGTTACCGCGCCGATGGCGATCATCGAGAGGCCCTGTGGGAAGCTGAAGGTGTAGTTCGGACTCGAGACCACGGGCCCGATGACCGTGACGGCGCTGTCCTCGTTGTCATTGTCATCAACAACGCCCACGGCATACCAGTACTGGGTGCCATCAACGCTGGTCTGGTCCACGTACACCTGCGGGCTGAAAGCGGTGACGCTCGTGAGGCGGACCACGTCATCGTCGTTCAGCGAGTTGAACGAAGTCTCGGAGCGATAGATGCGGTACCTCGCGAAGTCATCGGGGCGGGCATAGCCGCTCCAATTGAGGGTAACGGAGCCGCCCTGATCGCCGATCGTGTCATCGACGTAGAGATCAACGATCGCGTCGGGCGCGAGGTCATCGCGCGGGATAGCCGGACCGGCGATGGACGATTCCGTGGTGTTGGCCGCATCGTGAACGCGGATCTGGTACCAGTAGGAATCCCCGTCGGTGACTGCAGTGTCCGTATATGTCGTGGTGCCGGGGGCGAGCATCGACCTCACAGGAGCAAAGCTGCCTGCGTCGCCGGTGGTGGAGCGAAGGACATCGTAGCCGGTGACATCATTGAACCCGCGGCCATCATCGGCGGACCGGGCCCACAGGACGGTGACGCTGCCTCCCTCGTCGTCCGGTGTGTCGAAGGCGTTCACGCTCTTCGGCGCGGCCGGCGGCGAATCGATCAGCGCATTGCCCAGGTTGACGCGGCCGGCCCCGAGCTTACCGACGTACAAGGGATTCTGAGCGTCGATGTTGTCCGCTGAGAGCCGAATCTGCTGGATGACGTCGCTAGCGTTGGCGCCAGGGAACCGGGCCTTCACCATGGCCGCCACGCCCACAACAACGGGACAGGCCATGGAAGTGCCGCTCATCAGGCCATAGGGCTCGGTGAAGCCGACTGGGGGGTCGTACAGATAGGTGCTCAGGATGTCGACGCCCGGGGCGGCAACATCGACGAAGTTGCGCATCGCGCTGCTGTAGTTGCTGAAGTCGGCCTTGACGTCTCTGTCGTCGGTTGCGGCGACGCCCAGGACGTAGTTGTCCGTGAAGAAGGGACCGTCATTGCAGACCGGGCTGTCCCAAGTGTTGGGGTCGTCCGTGAATTCCCAGTAGGCGTTGCCCGCCGCCACGACCACGACAGTGCCTTGCGCAACGGCGTTGGCGATCGGTTCGTCCCACAGTGTGGTCCAGCTGGTGTGGAGGCTGAGGTTGATAACGTCGGCCCCGTTATCTACCGCGTAAACGAAGCCCTCCAGGATAGCGCTGAGCGTCAACTGGCCGTCATCAGTACCGACCTTGACCGCCATGAGCTTACAGGTCCAGTCAACGCCGGCGACGCCCAGCGTGTTGTTGGTCATCGCGCCGATGATGCCCGCTACGTGGGTGCCGTGGCGGGCCCCGTACACGAAGATATCGGCAGGATGCGGCTCGGGGTCGTTGTCGCCATTGCCGGTGTCATACCCCTGCCAGTCATCAATGTACCCGTTCCCGTCGTCATCGATGCCATTGACCGGATCATTGAGGTTCTGCCAGATCCTGCCCTGGAGGTCCTCATGGTCGAGGTCAACGCCGCTGTCGACAACGGCGGCGACAACGTTCCCGCTTCCGGTGGTGATATCCCAGCCTGCCGGAGCGTTGATGATCGGGTGATGGTACTGATTAACGTACTCGGGGTCGTTGGGGATAGCCGTGTAATGACAGAGCCTATCCTCGCCGACGACCTCCACGATGGCCTCGCCCTGCCACTGCGCAATGCCTGCAGGCACGCTCAGACCCTCTTCCAGCCCGATCACGTGGGTGCGGATGCTGGGAATGGACTTGATGAGCGTGGCGCCGTTGCGGTCGAGGGCCTGCTGGATGTCGTCGTCGGTCGTGCCCTCGCGGACCCGGATGATGACGCGAGAAGAGACCGCCTCGGGGGGCGCCATCTGGGGACCAGTCGGCGTCCAGACCGTGACAGCCGGCCCGGGGATCACTTCGGTCCTGTTCGCTGCAAATGACGGGACCAGCAACGCCAATAGGGCAAGCGACAGACAAAGGGTGGCGAGCTGGAGTCGGGGCGGCGACATTGTTCGGCGACTGCGGGGGTGATCCACCAAGAATGGCACGACACCAAGCATCAAAATCGGCCTCCTGGGAGCAACGCTTACGCCAGGAATATACGTAAAGGGTCTGCATTGCATCATAGCACGCGTGTTTGCGGCAAGTCAATTACAGGGCCCGCGTGCGCCCTGACTCGCCGCAACACGAGGAAGGCTTTCCACACAGAGCCCAGAGAATCCTCCCCCGCTCGCACAATCAGGCAAGATTCCTCCGTGGCCAAAGATGGCAGTGTGGGCTCACGGGCGCTGCGGCGGGCAGAATACCAGTTAGATGTCGTTGCCGGTGGCGCTCCGGGGCGCGCAGGTGCAGCCTCGGCGCCCGGTGAACATACGGAGGGCCTCGCGGATCGCGGCAGGGGCACGGGCGGCAGTCACATCGAGGTAAAGTTGCGGTCCGAGAGAACCGAAAGCCCCTTGGGTGTGTTTCTACCATGGGCCATGCCCTGTCGGTAGCGCTTTTTCGGAGGTCTTCCCCATGGATGTAGCCGAGTTGGGACGCACGGTGATTGAGAACGTCGAGAAGGTACTGGTCGGCAAACGCGACGCCGTCAGGCTCTCGCTGGTGTGCCTGCTGTGTGAGGGGCACATGCTGCTGGAGGACGTGCCCGGGGTCGCGAAGACGATGCTCGCCCGGGCGCTGGCGAAGTCGGTGGGTTGCTCCTTCGCGCGGGTGCAATGCACGCCGGACCTGCTTCCCTCGGATGTGACGGGAGTCTCCGTCTTCAACCAGAAGACCCTCGAGTTCGAGTTCCATCAGGGCCCCGTGTTCAACCAGATCCTCCTCACCGACGAGATCAACCGGGCGACACCGCGCGCCCAGTCGGCGCTTCTGGAGTGCATGGCTGAGCGCCAGGTGACCGCCGATGGGAAGACGTATACGCTGGCGCGGCCTTTCATGGTCCTCGCGACGCAGAACCCCATCGAGCATGAGGGCACCTTCCCGCTGCCGGAGGCGCAACTGGACCGTTTCCTGATGCGCACAAGCATCGGCTACCCCTCCTTCTCCGACGAGAACGAGATGCTGGAGCGGCTTCGTCTGAGACACCCGATCGAGGACATCGGGCAGGTCATCACCGCCGAAGACCTCCTTCAGTCTCAGACGGAGGCGCGGAGTGTGTTCGTACACGAGAAAGTGCGCGAGTACATCGTCCGTCTGGTCCATTCCACGCGCCGAACGACGGATCTGGCCATGGGCGCCAGTCCCCGGGCGTCCCTCGCGCTGTACCGGGCGGCCCAGGCGATGGCCGCACTGGACGGCCGCAACTACGCCGCCCCGGATGACGTGAAGTACGTGGTCAAGAGCATTCTCTGTCACCGTGTGATCGTGGCTCCGGAAGCCCGGCTGCGGGGTCACGGGGCGTCGGAGATCGTCGACGCCCTGGTGGCGAACGTCCCGGCGCCGATTGAGAAGGGCCGGCAGCAATGAAGCGACGGCGCACGATATCCCTGATCGCGGCAGGGGGGTTCCTCGTTGTGGCGCTTGCGTTCCGCATCGGCTTCTTCGCCTATGCGTTCTACGCGGCGCTGCTGGTCGCCGGACTCGCGTACCTGATGACCTTCGTCAGCTTGGACGGCCTGACGGCGGAGCGCCACTGCACACTGCGACAGGGGGAGATCGGCGCGGAGGCCGTGGTGACGGTCGGAGTGCGCAACCAGAAGGCGTACTTCCTGCCGTGGGTGATCATGGAGGACGTGGTCAGCGACGGCCTGACAGTGCTCGAAGGCGTAGCATCCAGGGCGCAGGTGATGAAACCGAAGGGGGCCGTCACGCTGCGGTACAAGGTGCGCTGCGACAGGCGGGGCTACCACCGCATCGGCCCCGTGCTGTTCGAGTCCGGCGATTTCTTCGGGCTCACGCGCCGGTTCGTTACCGGTCCGGACACCCTCTTCGTCACCGTCTACCCAAAGATCGTGCCCGTCGACAAGTACTCGGTGCCCACGCACCGTCCTCTGGGCGAGACGACGACGCGGATGCGGATCTTCGAGGACCCGACGCGCATCGCCGGGGTGCGCGAATATCGGCATGGCGATCCGCTGCGCCGCGTGCACTGGAAGGCGAGCGCGAAGACCGGGACCCTTCACGCGAAGGTCTATGACCCCTCATCCCTTGAGGGCGCGAACATCGTCCTCGACTTCAACGAGCGGGCATGGCAAGGCGGGAAGCGGGTCGAACGCGTCGAGTTCGCCGCAACGGTGGCCGCGTCGCTGGCGTCTCATCTGGCAGAGCGGGGCGTGACCCTCGGGCTCGTGAGCAATGGTGTCGACGCGGCGGATGTCATCGAGACGAAGCCGATCTCCGTCGAGGTCGCGAACCGTGACGAGGCGCGAGAACTGGTCGAGCAGCGGAAAGAGACCGACCGCCTGCGCCCCGTGGAGGTGCCGGTAGGCCGGGGGCAGGACAGCGCGATGCTGGTGATGGAGGCCCTGGCGCGTCTGGAGCTCAGTAACGGGCTGGATCTGGCTGAGATGATCGCGCAGGAATACCACGCCTGGCCGCGCGAGGACACGGCGGCCTTGATCGTTCCGGATGTTTCGGCAGAGCTGTTTCGGGAAATAGTAAGGCTCAAGAGCACGGGGTTCAGTGTTCTAGTGTTAATGATAGACAACATCGAGGGCGCCCCCCGGGCACAGGCGGGTCTTGCGGGCATTCACGTGCCGATGATCCACCTGCGGCATGAATCCGATCTGCACCGGATCGTTATCTAACTCACCGGGTGCGCTCCGCCCGAGCGCACCCGAAGCAAGCAGCGCTGTATGACGACCAGGATATCGGTGCTCGTGGCATGGTCCCGCGTGCGCCACGGCGGGGACGAAATGGGAATCAGGGATGAGAAGCTACCACTACAGTCTGCCGAAACTCAGCCGCAGCACCGCGAGGGTTCTCGTCTGGGCCCTCGCCATCGTCTCAGGGGTCGCAGTCTACGCGTTCTTGCACCTCGCCGAACAGCTCGCCCGATAATTCACGGGCTCAACGGTCGACAGCTATGGCAGATGGCGACGACATAATCGACATTGACTTCGGCGACAGCGGCGGGGATGGTCCCGAATTCGCAGTCGCCGGTGGGAGCGGTCAGGCGGCACCCACGCCGACTGGGCCCGGGTCCGATGCTGCCCCCTCGCCGACGGGACCCACACCCAAGCCGGACCCGGACGCGGACCTGCCCAACGGCTCCGTCGTGGCCACCCAAGGTCCCGAGGTCATGCCGATCAAGGAGGAGCCGGAGGAAGACGAGGCGCCGCCGTTTGACTGGCTGACTGAGGTCGCCATTCCCCTGGGCATCTTCGGCCTGTTGGGCTGCCTGCTGTACTACCTCATCGAGCTGCGCCAGGCCCTCGGAGGCGAATTCTCAAGCGGGCTGCGCTGGGTGTGTTTCTGGTTCCTGCTCGCCGCAATCCTCATCACCCGCATGCGCACGAAATACGGCGACCAAACCGTCGCTTTGCCGTACATCATCGGCTTGGCGGCCACTGTTGTGCTGTTCATCCTGCGCTTCTCAGTGACTGCCGGGGCGATCGCCGACCGCTTCACCGCCTCCGGGATGCTGTTCTCGGTGGGCTTCAACCTGGCGCTGGTGGCCGTGACCTGGTGGCTTGCCGACAAGGTCACGCGCGAGGCGACACTGGAAGACAATGTCGAGTATTCCCTGAACCAGGGGTTCCTGGCGGATCTCGGCGAACAGGCGCCGCAGCAGTCAGCGTCCACCGTGAAGCACCGACACCCGGCGCGGGTCATCTTCTGGGTCTCGGTGGGCGCGGTGCTTGTGTTCGGCCTGGGCATGCGGGCGATGGGAGACGACAGCCGTTATGCGGGCGAGGCGTTCCGCCTGATGGGCGCGTATGTGTTCTTCGCACTGCTGCTGCTCGCACTGACGAACCTGTCGGCAATCCGGATGGATGTGCGCCGGCGGAGGGTGCGGATGGGCTGGGGACTGGTCCCGACGTGGATCGGGATGAGCGTCGCCATCGTGCTGGCCATCGTCCTGCTCGCGGCCCTGCTGCCACGTCCGCGCACGGATACGGGACGGCCCTTCTCGATGGGCAACCGGGCGGCGTGGTTGCACAATCCCGGCCGGGGCCTTGGAGATGGCGTCCCCGCAGCGGGCATTGCCGAGCAGGAGTCTGAACACACGACGGCTCCCGGTCGCGATCCTGAGACCACCGGGGAAGGCGTCCCGACGGACTCCGGTGAGGCCGGGGAGGACGGCTCATCCACGCAACGGCCCAGCGACAGCGCCCAGGGGGACCAGGGATCGGACGGCTCCCAGGCGGGGTCGGCCGGCCGGCCGTCGGAACAGAGCGCTGAAGGCGGCGGGCAGAGTCAGGGCGAGGGCGCCGGCGGCGAAGGCGGCTCGGGCGAAGAGGGCGCCGAAGGCCAGGCGGCGTCCCAGGAGAGCGGACAAAACCCGAAGACGAACTGGTGGCTGCTGCTGTTGCTCCTGCTGCTCCTCGCGATTCTCCTGTTCCTGCTCATCAAGTACCGGCGGCAAGTCTGGGCGGCGCTGCGGACTCTCGCGGGACCCTTCCGTGTTCTCTGGGCGGCGATCCTGGCGCTGCTCGAACGCCTGCGCAAGATGCTGGGGATCCGCCCCCGGCCGGCGTTCGACGAGTTTGCGGACCTACCCGAGGACCCCTTCGCAGACATTTGGGAGCAGCGCGAGCTGGGATCGAACATGACTCCCGCGCAGATCGTGCGCCACGTGTACCGCGCGTTCCTCGCCTT
>JALGSS010000327.1 GCA_029821745.1 Candidatus Zipacnadia bacterium | reverse complement strand
GCCGTAAGCGCCACTGAACTGCGAGGCATCGCCCCGAACGTCGAGCCGACCCTCCACCGTACCTTCCGCCAACCTGCGCGACTCGTCAATGACACCATTCAGCGCTTCAGTGCACTGGTTCAAGTTGTTCTTGATCTCGTTGAAGTCGCCCCTGTACTCGTCGGTGATGGGCTCAGGGATATCCCCCTTGCTGATGCGGTCAATGTACTCAGCGGCCACGTTCAGGGGGGCGATGAGCGCGTCCAGCATGTCGTTGACGCCCTGGCGCAGTTCCTTGTCTTCGCCTGTAGCGTCACCGATCTCCATTCGCTCATCGAGTTTGCCATCCTGAACGGCTTCGACGAGACGCATGACCTCCTGGGTCGTACTCGCCTGTTGAGTCTGAGCCGTGCCGGATCGTGCCGGTGCACTCGATGCTGCTGGATCCGGCCCGGAGCCGGCCTTCTTCTTGACCGCTGTCTTGGGCTTCGCCGTTACCTTCTCTGCCACTGCCATTTGTGGCCCTCCTATTTGTGTGCTCGCCAGGGGGGAGCACATCGGGTTACTAAGTGAGCGTCGTCTCGCCTCTGGGGCGAGCGGTGCGCTAGTGTTCAGATGGGTCGCTCACCACCTCGGCTCGTCACACGTGCGGTGAGCGTCCCATGTCGGTCCCAGTGCTGGGCTCGTGGCGTGAGACTCTATCGCTTCGCCTCACATTATCTATTGATGCCCACAGCCTGGCGGCAACGTTGTTTGTGTGTGGTTCGCCGTGGCCGCAATAGATTATCTCGATGCGCTTCTTCGCAATTCTCTCGAGCGCCTGTACGAACTCCTCCTCATAGCTCCCGTTGGCGGATGCAATCAACAACGGCGTATCGCCGGCGAAGATTGCTGCTTCCTCAGCGCAGTAGAAACACACCGAATCGCTGCTATGGCCAGGGGTGTGCAACACCTCAAACCACCTGTCACCGAATCTGAGCTGCTGGGAGTCTGTCAGCACTTGATCTACGCCATCGATCGGCGTGAAAGCGTAGACCACCGGGTCAAACGCCTCTCGGACGAGGGAGAGCACGCCCACGTGGTCGAAGTGTCCGTGCGTCAGGACGACTTGCTCGACCGGCTTCTTGCCGATGCCCGTGGACATGGCACGTATCGTCTCAATCACTCCGGGATCTCGTCCGACATCCACCAGCGTGTTGACGTCCTCGATCGCATTCGAATCGCCCCGGACCAAGTACGCATTGCTCGTGTATACTTCTGAACGTTCTGTCAGATTGGTGATGCGCATTTGCTCTAGTCCCGCCGTTGGAATACCTGGCCGTCATTGGTCACACGCTCAAACAAGCGCGCCACCTGGTCGGGCATCGTCTGCGTCTGTTCCATCACCAAGAACCCGCCCGGCGCCAGCGCGTCGCGGAACATCCTGATCACGTCCAGGCGCGCCTGTTCCTTGAAGTGCAGAAGCACGTTCTTGCACACTATCAAGCCAAAGCCGTCACGGATGGCCTGCAGCGATGTCAGATCGTGGTGTTGGAAGGACACCGCTTTGCGGAGAGCTTCAGCAACGGCGAAGTGCCCCGGCTCATCAGCGGTCATGAAGTACTTCTGCAGTAGGTCTGACGGGATGCGTTTGACCTCCTTATCCGGATAGACGCCTCTGCCGATGACGTTCCCGAACTCAGGGTTGATGTCAGTGGCATGGATCCGCACGTTCCGGAAGAGGAACTCTCCCATGTTCTCCCGCAGCATGATCGCCAGAGAGTACGCCTCAGGCCCGTGGGCGCAGCCTGCGTCCCAGGTGTCGAGGTATTTCCGACCCTTGAGATGCGGGATAACGTGGTCCTCGATGAGTTTGAGGGTGTGCATGTCTCTGAAGAAGAACGTGAATGCCATTTTGATCACGCATCCGTAAAGTTGGTGTTCAGATTGGGCTTGCTGTTGCGCTTGACGCTTGTCATGCGACGGCTTGGCTCAAGGTCGTCTCGGCTTCTCCCGCCGCAGGTGCCTCCGTCGCCCCATCCACACTCTCGGGCTGCCCCACGACCTCCCCATCCCCTGTGTCCGCAGCTGAGCGCGTCGCTTCGACTTCGTCGTTGGAAAGCACTTTGTCGATGTCGAGCAGGAGCTTGACCCTGTCGCTCGACTTGCCCACGCCGAGGATGTAGTCGGTGTTGACTTCGTCCCCGAACGACGGGACATCCTCGATCTCGTCAGCGTTGATGTCCAGAACCTCGGAGACCTTATCCACCACGATCCCCATCTGTATCCCACCGGCCTCCACCACGATGATGCATGTCTCGTCGGTCTGCTCAGCCCGCGCCATGTCGAACTTGAGCCGAAGGTCTACGATCGGGATGACCCTGCCGCGGAGATTGATGACACCCAGCACGAACTGAGGAGTGCGAGGCACCGGGGTAATGGGCATCATCCCGATGATCTCACGCACCTTGAGAATCTCCAGGCCGTACTCCTCGTCGGCCAGGAAGAACGTAAGGAACTTCCCTGCAGCATCGTCGTGTCCGGCGCGGTCTGATACTCATGGCCTCAGTAGTCATTGCGATCCTCCTTCCGTAGAGACTTGAACGGGAAACACGACTGTGATGGTTGTTGTCAAGTTGTGCACCTCTCTCGTCTGTCTACGCGGCCCCCACTACTGGGAGTGGAGCTCGCGTACCGACATCTGCGACGTGTTTGGCCGGCATACTCATGCTAGTGGCCATTGCCACCCGCCAGGCTTGGGCGGAGAACCCGGTTGTGACGGTCCCGATCAAGCTGCGCACCTCCCTCATCTCTCTATGCCGCCCCTCGCCGAGGATCGCTGCCCCGGCGATCCCAAGGACGCGACCGAGAGCCTCTCCCAACGACTTGGCGACCACTTGCTGCTGCCCCAGAAGGTCGTCGGCCAGGAGAGCGTACCGGCGATCACCGTCACTGAGCACCAGCAACATGGCCTGGGTGGGGTCTTCGACCGCGTCCGGGACATCGAACAACTCGTGAAGCCGGAGTATCGGCATCAGGTCACCGCGGAACAAGACCATCTCACCCCGGCCGGCGATGGTCGATAGAGCGTTCGCATCAGGCCGGAACGTTATCTCGATGTTCAGCGTCGGCACGATGTAGCGTTCCTCGCCAACGCTCACGAGCATGCCGTCGGTGACTGCGAGTGTCAGGGGCAGGCGGAGCGAGAACGTCGCGCCTTTCCCCCGCTCCGAAGAGATGTCGATCCGCCCGCGTAGCGCCTCCACGCTCTTCTTCACAACATCCATGCCGACCCCACGCCCCGATACATCAGTCACTTGCTCCGCTGTCGAGAACCCAGGCTCGAACACGAGATTGAAGACTTCGTTCTCCGACATCCCCTTGTCTGAGCCAATCAGCCCTCGCGAGATCGCTTTCTCCACGATCGCCTCGCGATCCAGCCCCTGCCCATCGTCCCTCAGTTCCACGACGATACTGCCGCCGGAGCGATACGCCGAGAGCGTGATGAGCCCCGTCCTGGACTTGCCTGCCTCCTCCCGGACCTCGGGCAATTCAATGCCGTGATCCACCGCATTCCGGATCATGTGGACCAGCGGATCGTTCACGACGGCCACCATATTGCGGTCGATCTCAGTGTCATCGCCCTCGGTCCGGAACTCAATGGCCTTCCCGTTCTTGTGGGCCAGATCCCGCACGAGACGCGCCATCTTCCGGAACGTCGCCTTCAGAGGCACCATCCGCATGGACATGCTCAGGTCCTGCAGCTCTCGCACGATCTTGCCCGTCCGCGCAACCTTCTTCGATAGCTCGTGGCTGTCGTCCAAGACCACCTCATCGTCCTGCGCCACCATCGAGTGCGCGATCACCAACTCGCCGACCATGTCAATCAGTCTGTCTAGTCGGTCGGTGCGAACACGGACGGTGGCCTCCGCTGCGCTGTCCGCGCCGGCCACCTGCCGCTGTGTCCGTAGGGCCTTCCCCACCTCCTCCACCGATGCCGACTTCGAGCGGACGAGTGCCTCACCGATGGGCCTGGGGCCCTGATCGATTGCCACACGCTCTACATCGTTGCGCGAGACGGTGCCGCTCGCCACCAGAATGTCGCCGACCCGAGGCACGCGCTCCTCGAGTTCAGACATCGCGTCCGAGATGCCCGCCGCACCGGGGTCCGCGAGAACCTTCATGAGTTCGCGCAGCCCAGGCGGCTCCTCAAGCGGCTCCCCGCCAAGCGCATCCTCCACGCGCTGCATGAGCTCCTTCAACGCGTCAATGGACCGGAGAGCCAAGTCCGCGTAGCCCCCGCTGAGCTTGATCTCTCCATCACGCGCCTGGGACAGCAGCGACTCAGCACCGTGAGCGAGCTTTGTGGTCGTATCCAACCCCAGGAATGCCGATGTCCCCTTGATGGTGTGGAACGCGCGGAAGACCGTGTTCACGGCCTCCTGGTCCGTCGAGTCCATCTCGAGGGTCAGCAGCGCCGCCTCCGCGCTGTCGATGTTCTCCCGGCTCTCGACGATATACTCGGCCAGCAAGTCCCGGTCCGCGTCGGCCGGGAGTTGGCTCACCCCGGACTCTCCGACAAGAGTCGGCGTCTCAGTGTCGTCCTCATCCGCTCCGTCATCGCCCGCATCATCGCCACCCGTCCCTCCGCTCGCCAGCAGATCACCGATCTGCGCAAGGGCTGCCCCCACGTCCTCCGACGCCCCCGCGCTGATCGACTCCATGGCCGCCAGCGCATCCGTCGCACCCATCGGCGCGTCTGCGCCGGACGCCAGGTCTCGGAGCGCCGCGTGGAGCCGATTCAGCGAATCTCTGTCATCCGGTTCCGACTGAACCAAGAGCGCAGCCACATCGTCGACCGTCAATGGAGTCGGCTCAGACGCCGGGGCCGCGGCCGGTTCCTCCTGCGAGGCCCTCTGGATCGCTTCTCGGACCCCGTCGATCAGTGCCTCCGCATCTGCATCCCCGTCCGCCGATAGCAGTCGAGACGCCACACCGACGGCCGACGCCAGCGCCCGCGCCGTGCCGGGCGGGTCAGCCACCAGGTGGTTGTACAGAGCCTGCAGTCCCTCCACAGCAAGCACCAGGACTTCACTCACCCGCGGCCGGCTCTCGGGTATCTGCGACATCGCCTCCTCGAGAGCTACGCCCGCGTCAACCAGACTATCCCGGTCACCAGGCTCAAGTGAGGCAATGGCCTTCTCGATCTGCTCGAGGGCCTGTATGAGGTCTTTGTTGGGGTCGCGCGTCATCAATTTGCTCAATTCTCCGTAAGTGTCGCCCAGTGATCGCTGCTTCTCCGATCAGTCCACTTCAGCAACGCCCACCGTCAACCAGAACTCGCCCTCTTCCGACGTGAACCGCGCGTTCACCAGGTATGCGACCTCCGGCAGGGACATCTTCATATCCGCGCCGCGCGTCACCGTCGGGAGCGACATGTTGGCATTCACTCCCGCCGCCTCCAGACGCGCGAGCACGTCCCCCGCCAGCACGTTCACCAACTCGCCCACCACATCGCTCATGTCGTCGCTGTCGTACTCGATCTCGAACCCGCAGAACTTCAGCGCGAGCATCACCGCGGTCTCCGGCGGCAGCGCCAACATCAAGGACCACCCGACGTCGCCCACCAGGGAGATCGCTCCCACGGCTCCACTAAACGGGACAGGCAGTGCTGCGTAGCCTACGAAGCTCGGATCCCCGCCACAGGACGCCGCGACGGTGCTGATTGTGGCCGCTGTGGCGCAGTCGATGTGAGGGATGTCGGGACCGGGGACCGCCTGCAGATCATTCGCTGCTATGGACATTCTCGAGCCACCATTCGGGGAGTGTTTTACCGTGCTCTATCAGTTTCTCGCGGACAGCGTCAGTCGATCCATCGCTCCAGTTTCGTGAAGAACCCGCCCGAGGGCTTCGCTGGCGGCGGCGCACTCGCTTGATGCTCCTCAATGCCGCGGACGCACCTGCCAACGTGCCTCACCAGATCCTCCGGAGTGAACGGCTTGCAGATGTACGCGTCCGCGCCCGCCTTGTCCAGCGCGATCTCCATCTTCCCCATGGTCTTCTCGCTGGTGACCATGATGATCGGGATGTGATCGTTGTCCCCGCGGGCCCGGACCTTCTGCGCGAACTCGATCCCGCTCAGCTTCGGCATATTCCAGTCGGCGAACACGATGTCGATCTTCTGCGGGTCGAACTTGTCTAGCGCATCCTGCCCATCCTCCGCCTCGGTGTACTCGAACTCAGCCAACCCAGTACTGTCGAGCCCCTTCATCACCATCTTCCGCATGATCCGCGAGTCATCTATCACGAGCGCTTTCAGTTTCATGGGGCAGACCTCAACACAGGATTTGCGGACTCGATGTCACTGTGGCTGCACGGCCACGCGGTTTGAGCATGCCTATTATTGGTTATATGCGTTGTCTTCTTGAGTGACGTGTTCGAATTACGTTGCCTTAGTCTAATTCGGTGAGACTCTACGAGTGGGATGCCCGGACACGGAGCGTGGGGTCGGGCTCGGGGCTGAGAGAAGTCCAGGCACAGGGGTGAGGAGGCACGGCAGAAGCTGGGGTAGTGGCTGACTAAGTGGCAGGGCAGGCACGGGGATTCAAGATTCGTGACGCGACTCGCCGCCTCCGGGCTGACGGTCTTCGGCCCGTCGGACACTGTGCACAGTGCAAGATCCGATGGTTGTGAACGTCTACATCTGGGGGTATCTGACGGTAAGGGACCGACGGGGGGCCGGCGAGCGGGCAGCCACAGACGAGGAGGCCGAGGGCGGCGCACGCGTTTCCGCGGGCCGTTGGCTGCCCGACTCGAGGCGTATTACGCGGGCTCGCCACCCTCCAGTACTGCGCGGACGGTGGCGACGTTCTCCTCCACCATGTCGTCCTTGTCGCCTCTGTGCATGCCCACGTTCACCACGTCCGCGGGCTTGATGTTTTCGAAGGCGTACTCGAAGGCCATCACCGGGTCGATCCGCCCGGAGCCCATGATCTTGTAGCCGATGCAAGGCTTGCTCAGCCGGCGAATGCATTCAGTCGCCGGGCCGATGTCGGCCAACCGGAACCTGTCCCCCTGTCCGGCGTGAAGGCTCCCGCAGTTGAAGAAACACACCACGTGGAAGTCCACGAGATCAAGGCTGTCGACCCAGTCATGCACTCGCGGAGCGTGCCCGGCCACGCCGACGGGCAGGTTCAGAGACCGGGCGTGTGCGACCCACTCGCCGAGCGTCTGATCGTCGCCGTCCGCATAGAGCCCGTCCACGAGGCCGCCGTGGAAGTATGCGGCCTTCGCGCCGATCTCCACCGCTACGTCAAGCGCCTCCTGCATGCCGCCGTATGAGCGATGAGCCAACTGGCCGATCCACTGCAGCGGGCCCCCGTCGGCAAGGTAGGCGCGCGTTGCCTCCAGGACATGCGGCGTCTCGTTGTTCGTGATCATCGTGTTGATGCCGGCGGCCCAGGCCCGATCCCACGTCTCGCGGATGCGTTCCGGCGTGTGATAGGCGACCATCTCGGCGTCGCGTTCGGCGTTCTGGTGGCTGAACCCGCCGAAGGGGTTCGCGCCGATGATCAGGCGAGTCACCTGCAGGCCACAGAAGTCTACGGTGGGGAGCATTGAGCGGTCTCCTTGTCCAGTCCTGTTCAGCGGGCTATGCGCCCGAAACACACCGGAGCATCATAGCGACGGCATGCATAGCGGTCAAGTGGAGAGGGACATCGCGGAGACGAGGGCGGGGTAGGTCATGCCGGCCGGGCAGGTCATCGAGGGTGACGCGGCCAAGAAGATAGCTCACCGCCGAAGAGCGCACAGGCGAGCCAATCGCCCGTGATGCCATCGCAAGACCCAGCCGGAGGAGCGTTCCCAACATGCCCGACCTCGCGGTCAGTCATCTCACAGCACACCTAACCGAATATGGCGAAGTCAACATCCCGTACTGGGAGGTCAACACCGGCCAGGAAGGGCCCACGTTGCTGCTCACCGCAGCCCAGCATGGGTGCGAGGTGCAGGGCGTGGAGGTGATGCGCCGATTCGTCTCGATTGCGCGGCAGCACTTGCAGAAGGGGCGAATCCTCGGAGTGCCTTTCGCGAACAAGCCCGCCCTCTGGAAGCGCAGACACCACATCTCCTCCGGCCCGGAGCGCCCCTACAGCGACAACGACGGCCACAACATGAACCTCACATGGCCCGGACGGGCGGACGGGAACGACACGGAACGCTTGAGCTACACGATCGCCGAAGGCTTGTGCGAGCAGGCGTCCCACAATATCGACCTGCACTGCTGGTCGAAGTTCACCGCGGCCACGTGCTTGCCCCGCGAAGACAGGCCGCGAAGTATGGAACTGGCGGCGATCAGCGCGATGCCCTTCGCAAGCCCGAGGCCGAGCTCCGGCGGCAGTGAGACGGAGCCGAAGACCCCCTGCACCATCGGCGCGCTCTTCAACGACAGTGGCCGGGCCTCGCTTTCCTTTGAGTTGTCGGGCCAATACGTGATCGTCGAGCGGGAGGTCCGTTGGGGTCTGAGGTGCGTGCTGAACGTCGCGCGGTTCCTGGATATGCTGCCGGGGGAGCCCGAGGGCACCGA
>JALGSS010000326.1 GCA_029821745.1 Candidatus Zipacnadia bacterium | reverse complement strand
GACCGAATCCATGAGCTTCGCCAGCAGTTGGACCACGGACCAGGCATTCACCAGCGATCAGAGCCTGCTCAACGCGGCCATTGATGGCATCTCGGCAGGCGGTGGCACGAACGCTTGGGACTCCGGTAAGGCAGGCCTTGAGAGTCTTGCGCTCCTCAGCGCCGCCGGACTGAAGGCCCTCGTCATCATGAGCGATGGCTCCAGTTCCGGCGATCTCCAGGGCATGATCGATCGCGCGAACGAGCTTGCCATCCCGATCTTCACCATCGCCTTCCAGTTGGGCAGTGAGACTGCAAGGAACGCGATGCAGCGCGCGGCGAACGAGACGGGCGGACAAGCCTACGAGCCCGCGACGCAGCAGGAACTGCAGGATGCGTTCTTCGCGGTCTCCCAGTCCATCCAGGGCGCCTACCAGGGTCCTGGGGGACCAGTCGTGGTCGAGCGCACGAACGTGATCGTCGTCGCGCCTGACCCATGACCGTAGACTGAATTCCGCAGAGACACGGAGAGACAAACAGGCGCGGCATCAATGCCGCGCCTGTTTCGTTACCATGGGTCCACCGGCGTACCGGCTTTGCTTCGGTGCCGCGCTAGTCGTCCTCTCGCCAGGCGCCCTCCAGTTGACAGGCCTTCAAGCAGCCTTCCAGGACCATCGTGAAGTGCTTCTGCACGGGGTCCTTCTCTGCGTAGGCCTTCATGATGTCCTCGGGCGTGAGCTTGCCCGGGGGGGGCTTCACGTCGGTGCTCTGCCCGCCCCACTTGGGACCCTCGTCGCCCACGAGCGCATACTTCTTCGCCCATTCGCAGCGCAGGCGATCCCACTTGCCGATGCAGGCCTCGAACTCCCCGCAGCCGGCGACTAAGCACTCGTCCGCGGACAGGGCTGTCACCGGGCAGGCTTCGACACACGGCGCCTCGCACTCGCTGCACGGTGCGTCCTCGGACAAGGGCTCGTCTGCGGGCAATGGGGCGTCTGTGACCACGGCGATGAAGCGCTGCGTAAGCCCATACTCCGGGGTGATCGGCGCACCGTGCAGACCGATCCACGCGAGGCCGGACGCCGCGGCGGCGAACCGGTTGCCCAGGGCGTCGGGCTGCGCGCCGCGCGGATTGGCGACCACGGAGCCGGAGCCTGACAGGTCCGTGGTGACCTTCGCCTTGTAGCCCATCTCCTCCAGGCGCCGAGCGGCCTTCACGGCCATGTAGCGCAACCACCTGTTGGTCTGGTAGGTCGCGTAGGAGTATGGCCCGACGGCCTCGGCGGGCTGCTCGGCGGCGCGCTCGAGGTTTCCGAAGGGGAAGTGGTAGCCGATCACGAGCACGCTCTTCGCGCCGGGTAGATGGTCCTCGACGCGCAGGAGTTTGCGGTCCTCGTTCGGTACCGACGTCGCCTTGATCGGTCCGTGGATCCCGCCCCTATCGACGACATTGACCTTGAGCTCTTCCTCGTCGATGAACGGCTTGTACTGGTCGATGAGCCGGTTGACGCACGCCGGATCGGCCACACCGATCATATCCGCGCCCTCGTCCATGAGGATCGCCATGAGGTCCAGGTGCGCGTCCTCGATGTCTGTTGGGGGGTCGGGGGACACGGCGTGCACGCGCCGGCCGGGCTGAAGATACGCGCTCGTGGCAAGACATGCCCACCTGACCCGCGTGCCGAACTCCTTCGTCGTTGCGCGACTCTTGTCGTTGATCTTGCCCAAACCGGCGGCCACGATTGCCCTTTCCAGCGGGATTTCGTGCCCCGGCACTGCCGAGTAGCCGATCCGCTCCAGGTAGCGAGACCCGTCCAGCATCATGAACTGGGTCCAGTCACTGAGGGCGGAGGCCGCGACGCCGTCCGGGCGCGCATCGTCATCTGTGGAAGAGGGGTCCTGTAGAGTCTCCGAGAATCGGGAGCCGAACACCACCAGTGAGCGGGCGTCCGGCAGATAGTCGCGCAGGTTGAAGCCGGCCTTCGCGCAGTCCTCCTCCAGCGCGATGCCGACGAGGTCCGCCTCGAAGTCGAACAGTGTTTTGAGTAGGTTTTCGGTGGCGGGACGGTCGGGAGCCATGGGGCGCTTCGCGGTCTGCCAGTCCGGGTCGATGCCGATACGCTTGCGGCGATACGGGCGGCAGAAGTCTGGGTCCTCAAAGCGCAGGTGCTCCGGCAGACAGAACCGCAGGCATGACCCCTCGGTGCCGTTGCGCTTCCCGTGCTCGGCCAGTGCATCGAGGATGCTCTGCTCGTCGACCACGTCAGGGGCGTCCAGGTCGATGCTCAACGCGAAGTGTTCGGCCCAGGCGCAGCGCCACTTGTTCTTGTTGGCGTAGCGCATGATCTTGCCGCCGATCTCGAGCTCGACGTCCGGCCCCAGTTCCTTCTCGAAGGTCTCCATCGGGCACCACTTGCGGCACTCCATGCACCGGTCGCACAGATCAGGACCATCGTACATGGGCGTCGGCGCAAGGTCGGCGTCCGTCACCAGGCAACAGAGGCGCTGGCGGGGGCCGTACTCCGGCGACATGAATAGCCCGCTGTAGCCGATCTGCCCGAGGCCGGCCGCGGCGGCGGCGTGGATATCGGAAAGGTCCGGCGCGAAGCTGGCCTCGACATCCTTGTATGGCCGGAAGCGCCAGACGTTCGTGGCGGGAATAGCGACAACGCGGTGCCCCTGATCTTCGATGAATCGGGCTAGCTGGAATGACACGCACTCCAGCTTCGTGTTCATCGTTCCCTGAATGCTGTACGGGCCCGCGTGGTGTGGCTGGTTTTCGCCGTTCTCCTCGCCCCCTAGTTCCACCGCGGCGTCCGGGTGATGAATGCCGATCACGAACACGCATTTCGCGCCCGGCAGATGTCCTTCGGGGGACATCATCAGAGGCGCGTTCTTGTAGCGTTCGGACGGCGCGACGCCGACGAGATCGGCGCCGAGCTCCAGGGCCATCGCTTTGACGGCATCAGTGAGCGCGACGTCAGGCACAGCGGGCCAACTCCTTTGGCTATCAGACGGCTGCAGCCGGGTAATAGCGTGAGCATGAGACAGATCGATGGTGTGCGGTTGGGGTAAGGGCTCCCGCGGCCGCCCATGGTCGCGGCGTCCGCCAGCCCATTATACACAAGTCGCAGCTGGTTGTCCTCAGACCCTATTGCTCCTCGTGCGGATCCTGCGGGTGTTTGCCTGCGACGGAGCGTGCCAGGGCCGTCAGCGCGATGATCAGCAGGACAACCCCCTCGCCGCGGAGCATGTCCACGCGCCCTTCGTCCAGGTATCGCAGGATGGCGGTGGCGGCCGTCCGCGCGACCAGGGGTAATGTGCCATCCGCGACCATCTCCTCCACGTTCAGACGCACGTTCGTGGCGAAGCCACCCACCTCATCGTCCTCAAGGGCCCGGGACGCCTCGCAAAGCTGAGCGCGCAGCCGCGATCCAAGTTCGCTCGTACGCGGGTAGGCGCTCCCGATCAGCCGCAGGATGCGCTGCATCATAGGGTCACTCATCGCGGCGCGCTGGAGCGCCTCGGCGTTCGCGAGTCGGTAGAAGTGGTTCTTCTCGCCGAGGACCCGGCAGACGCCGTTGAGCACCTGCATTCTCACGACGGGCTGGCGCAGTCGCTGAAGCCCGTCCATGATCGGCTCGACGAGTCGCAGGTCGGGCCGCCGCGTCGCCGCCTCGACCAGAGTGGGGAAGATTGCGTGGTCGTAGGGCTCCTGCAGCGCCGCCAGCAAGGTCTCCGCTGCCTCGTCATCGTTGATCGCGCCGAGGGCCAGAGCCGCGCTGGCACGCACACGTGGGTCCCCGTCCTGCAAGGCCCTCAGCAACGGCCCCGACGCCGAGCGATCACCGATTTTCCCCAGGGCCTCCGCTGCTTCGGGGCGGATGTCGGACTCCTCATCCTCCAGCGCCTCCACGAGGGTAGGTATGGCCTCCGGGAAGTGCCCGTCGCCCAGACCGCGCGCCGCCTCACTGCGGACTTCCTTACTCATGTGCCCAAGAGCCCGTACGAGCGGGCTAACAGCCAGCGGCGTGCGAGACCGGCCCAGGTCGCGGATCGCTCGCGCTCGCTTCTCATTCTCCCGAGCCACTCGGTACAGGGCGAAATTGTAGGCGAAGCTGAGCAGATTGCCCCTGAACTGCCCCATCAGGTAGCCGGGCGAGGAAGCGTCGGGCTCGATGATGAAGGCGGAGAGAATCAGCGGCAGCAGAAACGTCGCGCCCGAGATGCCGAAGATCACCTGGATCGACGTCAGCTCCAGGCCGCCGATCACTACCTGCTCGGGCAGCCAGTCGCGCAACAGACCGCCCAGAAAGGGCCCGGCGGCGGCCGCCATCGCCTGCAGGCCTGTCCAGTTCGCGAAGTACTGGCTGTTCTCAACGCCCTTCGGCACAAGCTTATACAGCAGACTGCTCAGCGCCACCGACAGCCCGGAGATCGCGATCCCGTTGATGACGCTGCAGATGGGGATGACCCAGCTGCAGTTCTCGCGGGTGGTCAACATCCACAGCACGGGACCGGCCAGCGCCGGGATGATCAGTATCTGGGTCAGTGGCTTCGATCCGTAACGCTGCGCCAGCGGTCCGGTTCCGAGATACCCCACGACCATGCAAAGCAGCGTGATGTTCGTGTAGATCGCGATGCGACTGTACGATAGCTCGAGGTACTTGATCATGTAGATGCCGTAGAAAGCGCCGGCAATCTGCATCGCCACCGTCCACGCGCACAGGAAGAGCGCCAGCAGGACGAAGGGTCGCTCCTTGAAGGGCTCAAGCAAGCTGCTGGCGAAGCCGCCGATCTGCTGGACCTCCATCCGCGGCATTGGCGTGACGATGAGCAGCCAGTACCCCAGCAGGCCGCCGATCCAGCCCACCGTGAACACCGTCAGGAAGCCCGTCAGTCCCGGAGCCCGGTCAATCCATACACTCGCCCCGTACAGGTAGACCATGGACGTGATCGTGATGATGAACATGCGCCGACCGATGTATGTGGCCCGGACATCCTCCGGCACCACATTGCTCAGCCACGAGTTGAAGATCGGGCTGTTCGTATGACCGATCAAGTAGGCGCTCACGAGCAGGATGGAAACGGCCGCGAAGCGGTACTGGGGCGGTACCAGCGCCATCAGCACCACGCAACTGGCGGCGGTGATCTCGAAATGGCCCAGGATCACCATGAACCGTTGCTTGCGGGCAACGCGGCGGGTCAGATAGAAGCTCACCAGTTGAGAGGTGCCGGCCAGTGCCGACAGACTCACGAGGAAGGCGATCTGGGATTCGGACAGCCCGATATGCAGCGCAAACCCGGAGAAGATGGCTCCGGCGGCCGTTGCATTCGGGCCATATATTGCCCACAGAGCCCCCGCGAGGGTGAAATGTCGCAGGGCGTGAGCAGTTTTCGGTTGTGACAGCACGTTCTTGTCCATGGTCTTCTTGGGCCATCCCGACGGCCGAGACGCCTCAACGCCGCGCGGGTCCGCGCGGCGTTGTCGTCCCGGCAGTTTGCTGGCGGTCAGACTGCTTCTGACATCTCACATCCAGTCTGGTTTCGCCGGTCGAGAAAGCCAGAGCCGGCGGAGCCGGAAAGCCCAGGCTGCCCGGGGCTGGCGTTAGCCCTCAATCGGCTGCAAGCGCAGCACATCAATGTGCTTCTCGGTGCGGCGCTTCGCGTCCGGCAAGACCTCCACGGTGACCGTCGCGGCCCCCGCCTCGAGGTCCACGGTGGCGTAACGGTACCACGCGAGTTCGTTACCCGCGAAGATCGACGACCACCAGTCCAGCCGCACCGGGTCGATCGCGGGGAGGTCCGAAGCGACCTCCTGCCAGTCTCCTTCATTCACGCGGAACCGGCACGGGCTCATCTTGGCCAGGGAGCGCTCGCGCACCCACAGCTCGTATCGCCCGGGCGTGGGAACTCTCAGCCGGAACTCCGCGAACGGGGGCGCTTCCGGAACGTAGTCCGTGCAGAAGGCTGTCAGACAGCGGCCCCCCGAGAGTTCCGCGTGCCCGTCCGCGCTCGGGCGGTTGAAGGTGGTCCGCGAGGCGTCCTCGCCCTCCACCCAAATCCCCGGCCATCCGCGCTTCCCGCGCTGCTTCTCGGGCGTCTCTGTGGCCTGGGACCACTGCGTCTGGTAGCCGAAGGTGTCGTAGTAGAAGCCGTAGCCGATGGTCGCGTTGCCCCCGGTCTTGCGTTCCGGCAG
>JALGSS010000325.1 GCA_029821745.1 Candidatus Zipacnadia bacterium | reverse complement strand
GAGTACCTGTACATCCTGCGAGACCTGGTCGCGCAGGGCAAGGCGGCCGGACGGGATGTCAGCCAGGGGGAGAAAGCTCTCGCGCTGGCGGATGCGCTGGTGGAGATCCCAAACGCCGGCGGGCGATACTCGACGAAGATCCTGCCGAATCCGGACGCCGTGCTCGAAGTCAAGCAGGCCGTCGCAGAGGCCATCGAGGCGTTGAAGTGAGCCGTGGGTGCAAGTCTTGAGCCCTATGCATGACAGGACACACAGCTTCTCAGGCACGCGGAGGGCCGTACCGTCGTCAGGCCCCAAACGTAGGGGCCGTCCGCCTGTAGCAACGGGCGGAAGCCCGTTGTTCACGGCCTGGGAACCGACGTGAGCCCCCGACAGGGGGCGGCAGAACGGTGTCACCGCGGGTTCGCCTTGTGCCGCCCTTTCAGGGCTCAGTGGGTCTTGGGTGCCGATTCCAGGGGCTTCCGCCCCCGGCTATAGGCGGGTCGCCCCGCCGGGGCTGACGACAACGGCGCACTGGCACGGGGCGTGCCAGTGGCACCCGACCATGTGGCCTCACTCGAAGGCACGCTGGCCGTTGGTAGGGCACGCCGTCTGCAGTCCGTCGTGGGCGCGCGAGGGCCAACGCCCCCTCCGGGGTCTGACGACAACGATGCACTGCCAGCAGGGCGTGCCAGTGGCACGCGATCATGTGGCCTCGCGGCCATGCCGCGGGGCCCGCCGACTGTAGGGCATCGGCATCCCCACGGCCATTTGGCCTTCGCTCGACACAACCGCATTGCCGCTCCGGCACAACGCTTTGCGCCGTCAGCCTGTCATTGCCGGTAGAAGGAGCGGATGGACCGTGTCAGCGTCCGATGCTGAACTCGTCAAGCGCTCCTGGGCCGGCGATCAGACGGCGTTCGGCGAACTCGCCAGCCGGCACAGGGCCACCGTGGAGCGGATCGCTCACGGGTTCACGAGGGACCCCGAGCAGGCCCGCGATCTCGCGCAGGAAACGCTCATCCGCGCGTACTCGCGATTGGGGCAGCTTCGTGAGCCCGAGCGGTTCGGCCCGTGGATCATGGCCATCGCCCGGTCGGTATGCGTGAACTGGTCCCAGGCCGAGGCGGTGCGCAGGCGACTCGCGGACGGAAGCGCCTTCCCGGTGCCCATTCTGCCCGAGACCCCGGACCAGCAGGTTCAGCAGCGGGAACGTGACGCCGAGGTCCGCCGGTTGATCAGCGGGCTGCCGGACTCGCAGCGGGACGCCATCGACCGCTACTACTTCCGCGGGCAAAGCCACGCGCAGATCGCGGACGAGCTCGGCGTCGCTGTCGGGACGATCAGGGCAAGGGTCCATCACGCTCGACGCACACTCATGGAAGAGGTGAGGGATGTGTCGAGGCAATGGTACGGCGATTGTGAGTGCCCGGACAGGGCGAGCGACACGATGGTCCTGGAAGAACTGGCCCGGCGGGCAGTCGAGCGTTACGACCTGGGGACGTACGAGGCCCTCGGACCGGTATATGAGCCGTCGGACAGCATCGCAGTGGGGGTTCAGACGACTAAGGGGAGGCATCGCCTCTGGCGGCACCACGGGTTCATGAACCCGGAGCTCGTGGAGCTGCAGCACGCGATGCTCCGGCATCTGGACGGCAAAGGCGTACCCGTGAAGCGGCTGATTCCCACTCGCGGCGGCGACACGTGGGTGCAGGTCGACCGGCAGCTTGTGACTATGTTCGAGTGGTTTGGCGGGGAGCAGCCCAGCCTGCGGAATCGGGGGGATCTGACGGGAGTAGCGCAGCTGCATGGGGCGTGGACCCGCGCACTTGAGGACTTCGACCCGCCTATCGACAACTGGCGGGAACTCGCGTCCAAGTGGAGACCCCGGAAGGGGTGGGCTTGGGTGCTGCCGACAGAGGACCTTCCTCGGGTCCCGGAACGCATGGGGTTCTTTGCAGCCGTGCGGGACGTCGAGAACCCGCCCGCCCACCACGAGCGGATGTTGCGGCAGGTGCGGGAGATCGAGACGCTCCTGCAGGAGTTGGCAGAGTTGACGGAAGAGCTCGACCTCGCGGCCCTGCCCCGAGGTCTGAACCACGGCGTCTTTCTGTTCGGGTTGAGGGATTGGGACCTCACCGTGACCGACGCTGAGGACTTCGTGCACGAGGCCCGCATCGCTGACCTGGCCCGCCTGCTGTTCGCGATCCACGACCGGCGCATGATCGACTATGAACAGCGGGATCGGGCGGCGCTGGCTGTTGAGGCATACCGCGAGATCGTGGACTTGTCCGCCCAGGAGTTGCAGGCGCTGCCGGTTCTCGCCTGGGGCATGCAGTTGTACTACGACGCATTCCACGTCCCGCTGTACCTGGCTGAGCTGGCGGGCCCCGACATGGGCGAGCACCTGGTGGCGGAGGGCCTCGGGCCGTGGCTGGCAGAGCGCAAGCGGCTGCGAGACACTCTCCTTGGGCTTAGGGCGTCACTCGCCTAGGCGCGCAAGACGCACATATGCCGCAGAACCTCTCGCCGCAATCCCTCGTCAGGTAGACTATAATGTGACTGGGTAATGGGTTCGGGTCGGCGAAACGCCGACCCGCCCGACCCCATGCACTTGCTCAGCCGCATTGGTCAGTGAGCCTGCCGCACTCGGTTCCCAAGGGGTGGCAGATGGTGACGCAGCAGGCGCCGACACCGATCGACAGGCAAGACTCCGCGGCGGATGAGAGCCACTTGCTCTCGTCCGCCGTGCTGCTCCCCTGCAACGACCACGATTGGTTGTTCACAAGGTCCCGTGGAAGGGTGGCACACTGCCGGCCTCATCGGCGGTGTGTGAGAGATACTACCCAGACACACACTGGTCCCACTCCGTGGTGACCAGCGCCACCCGTTGGCGCGACCTTGCCTTTGACGCGGCCAAAACAACGGTCTGTATCCGATCGCTACCTACCGTATCCGAGAGTCTGTCTGCCACATGTCCATATTGGGCCCGAGCTGCTCCTTGAGCGCATCTGTGACCTCGGAGAGCCGGTTCACGAACCCCGTGTCGAGGGAGAGGTCGCCCGCCCTGGCATTCTGCCGGGCTTGCTGGGCATTGCGGATTCCGGCGATCACCGAGGTCACCGCCGGCTGGGCCGGCAGCCACGCCAGGGCGACGTTCGCCATGGGCTCACCGACCTCCGTCGCGATCTGTCGGATATGCTCGACCGCCCGGAAAGTCTCCTCCTCCGCACCCTCCTCGGTGTGCCTGGACTGCGGCCGATCCTTCGAGAAGTGCCGCGTGCGCCCCCGGCCTTCGGGCACGTCGTCAGCGCCGGCGAACTTGCCTGTCAGCAATCCCTGCATCATCGGGCTGTAGCAGATAATGCTGATGGTGTTGTCGACGCACACCGACTGGGCCTCGAACTCGCAGGCGCGGAACAGAAGGTTGTAGCAGAGCTGGTTCGATGCCGGAACACCGTGGTCCAGCAGTGCGGTGAGGTCTTCCTTGCCGAAGTTGGAGACCCCGGCGGCCCGCACCTTGCCCTCCTGCACGAGCTGCTCCATCATCGCCCACGTCTCGTTGAAGCCCACGTCGCGGGCGGCCCAGTGGAGCTGGTACAGGTCGATGTAGTCGGTCCCGAGCCTGCGCAGACTGTCCTCGCAGGCCTTCTTCAGCGCCACGGGCTCGTGGTTGCCCGGCATGGCCTTGGTCGCGATCACGACTTCATCGCGCATCCCCTTGAAGGCCTTCCCGAGGAGCTCCTCCGAGTACCCGTCGCCATACGCTTCCGCGGTGTCGAAGAAGTTAATGCCGCTTTCGACGGCAGCCTCGATCGCGGCGAAGGTGTCGTCCTGGTCCTGGCGGCCCCAGGTGGAGTCGCCCACAATCGCCCAGCATCCCATCGCGACGGTTGAGACCTCAATGTCCGTGTTCCCCAGCTTGCGCATCTGCATCCGACATCACATCCCTCGTGGGTGGCGGGTTCCCGTCAGATCTACTCTTCTACTCTGGGCGAAGGGTAGGGGTGAGACGACGAAAAGTCAAGCGAGCCGCAGGTTTTCGGGCCCTCCCGGGCGAAGTGTGGGCGACGTCTCAAAGACGCCGCATTACTCTGGAGGTGCCCTCGTGCCTGATGGATTGGTCGAGTGCCGAACTGACGTTTCCGCGACTCTCGAGCTCGACGGTCAGCGGAAGCGCGTGCGCGTTGGCGAAACGAGTGACGACCTGACCCTACGCGCCGCCTGGACAGAGGGGGGCAAGTCGATGGCTGTGCTCGAGGGCGAGTCCCTCCTGTTCTTCCTTCAAGGCGGTCTGGAGGGCAAGGGCATGGAGGTTGTGGCCCGCCCCTTCGACGAACTCAGCTCCCTGGCTGAAGAACCCATGCCCCGCTTCGATGCCGACTACTATGAGAACCTGCTGAACTCGGGGGAAGACGTTCTCGCGAAGCAGATCCGTGAGAACGGGGAGCTCAACTTCGACGCTGTGGCCGACCTGCTGCCGCCGGTCATGGACATGACCTTCCTCGCGGATTACCGCAGCCCCGAGCGGCCGATTGTGCGCGCGAACTGGGAGATCGAGGGCTACTTCGACTCGCCGATTGAGTTCGACACCGGCGACCTGGCCAAGCACTACCGCCACGGCCTCATGTTCGGCATGGCCAATGTGCTGTGCTATGGCATGTATGATGAGCAGTCGCAAGAGGGCGCGGAGATGATCGCATTTGCCCTGGCCGACGGCCCGGACGGGGAGCTTTCCGTGTACCGGCGCCTTCGCACAGTCACGCCGGACGGCGAGACCGTCACTCACGGATGCTCTCGTGGGGGCGAGGCCCGGAAAGTGGCCTGGGAATTCTACGCGGCCCTGTTCACCGCGGTAGTGCGTGACGTGAAACTGCTGGGAACCGGCGGAGACATCCGAATGCCTGAACCCCAAGTGCAGGAGATCATCGACGCATCCCGCATCCTGGGACACCTGACCTTCCGTGGCATCTTCCCCGCGTATGGCATCGGTTACTACTCCGAGGACCGACACCTGAGTTTCCCGCCTGCGACGATCTTCCGCATCTGGCAACTCCTTGAGTGGGGGGATCTCGACCGGGCGACACGCATCCTGAGCCACTACTTCAGCCGCCGTGTCAACGAGGACGGGACCTTCGACTACTACGGTCCCGCGGTGGCCGAGTACGGACAGATGCTGACTCTGGCGGCTCGTCTCACGCAGCTTGACCCATTCGGGCTCCGCTGGTGGGACGACTACCAGATCGTCATCGATCGCATCCTGAACCGTCTCATCGCCCTGCGGGACGCCGCCAAGCAGCGTGATCGGAGCGATGTGAAGCACTATGGGCTCATCGCGGGACTGCCTGAGGCCGACTATCACCAGCAGGATGGCGAATGGGAGAAGTACTACTTCGCGGGCGACGTCTGGGTCTGCCGGGCATTCCGCGAGGTGGGCAAGGTCCTCCGTCTCAGCAGCATCACCCGCGAGCGAGGAGCCGGGCTCATCAACGAGTCGAAAGACTATGAAAAGGACATCCGCAAAGCAATCAAGGCCTCCATCGACAAGGAGACGGGCTTCGTGCCCGCCGGGCCGGACGAAGGGGCACCCTTCAAGCGCATGACCGAGTCGCGCCACGCGTCCTACTGCAATTACCGCTACCTGCTGGAGATGGTCTCGGCAGGCATCGCCACGGGAGCGACCATCCGCAAGATCGCTGCGTATCGCCGGGAGCATGGCGGCGAGTTGCTGGGCATGACACGGTTCCAGGGCCACCTCGACGACTGGCCCACGTGGCACTACTGCCGCGG
>JALGSS010000324.1 GCA_029821745.1 Candidatus Zipacnadia bacterium | reverse complement strand
TAGCGTCCGTCGCCGGGCGCAACCCAGGAGTTGAAGCCGACGGCCCCCTTCTCACGCATTGCCTCCACGAACGCCGCAGCGTCGTCCGTAGGAACGTCCTGCGCCTGCTCACCCAATGTCGCCGCGATCTGACCGGCGACTTCAGCGGACAGTGCCTGCGGGGGTGCCGCTGCTCCGGACTCGTCCAACAGCAGCAGCCGTTCAGGGCTCTTGGGCTGGAATTCATCCCCGACACGCCGCGAACGCTTCATGTCGGCCAGACACGCGACAACGGTGTCCCCGGCCTTGAGATCCACCTGCCGGACATACCACATCCACTGCCAGGCCCTGGGAGACTTCTGCCACTCGGCTCGTCGCGCGTCGAACATCTCGCGGTTCAGATACAGGACGCTGGGGTCACGATCGCGGAGAGCATGGACCATCGCTTCGCCGCGCGGCACTTCGTACAAGGGGGCGACTCCATCAATGTGGTCTGAGTACAGATATAGGTCAGCGGGCGCCGGGTCCGGCGACTCGCCCGCGTAGAGGCCGAACTGCCCCGGCCTGTCCGTCGGCCAGAGGCGCCCATCGGGGACCTTCATCACCCACATGGGTTGCAGCCCTTCCGGCTCCGTGACTGGCTGGAGCGTAACCCGGTACAGCTTCACGGCGTTCTCCGGCAGCGCCACGGGCGGCTGGTCCTCAGCCGCCACGTCGGCCAGCAACGGTCCCTTCAGCTTCAGTGGCTCAGCTTGTGCCGGGGGGCCCGCCGGCGCAGACGGCTCGGGCACCGTGCCGGATTCGGGCGTCGAGGGCGCGGGAGTGGTGACGCCGCCGGCCACGGGCGGAGCCGTGGCCACGGGCGGCGTGTCGGTCGCTTCCGTGCCCGATCCGGGCCCGGCGGGCGCGTCAGGAATGGGCCCCGCGGGCGGCGCAGGAGCCACATCCCCGGAGAGGTCCGCAGGTGTCGGCGAAACCGATACGGGCACGGGCGGGCTGGTCACCGCACCGATGGTCGGCGCCGCGAGGGGGTCTGGCGATGCGGCGTCCTCGATGACGGAAACCGGCTCCCGGGGGCGCGTCGGGGGCGTCATCTCCGCCCGAACGCCGTCGGGCAGGGCCGTCACAATGGGTACCGCCGCAGATCGTCCGGGGAGCACGAAGGTCCTGCCTGGCTGGTCGGGGGCCGCCTCAGCAGCGGCGCCACCCATGTCCGCGGCCGTGGCGGCGGTCAGGCGGGAACTGGTCCCTCTGTCGGTGATCACGGCGGTCCTGGACGTACTGGGGACGGCCGACTTCGCGAAGTCCGAACGGGTACCCGGGATCGCCCTGGCCGATGATACGGCGTCCCCTCCCGGCTCGGCAGGGCGCATGAGCGAGATGCCGGCGCCGTCACGGCCGGAAGACGCGCTGGGGCGGGCCACGATCTGCCTGGAGGCACGCTTCGGGAGGGCCAGTGGCCCGAGAGGCCGACTGCCCGTGGGCGTGGTGGCGTCATCGGCAACGGGCTCCTCGTCGGGCTGAGGAGCGGTTCCGGGCGCGATGTCGGCAGCGGCACTCGGACCAGCCGCAGGGACGGTCGGTGCCGGGAAAGCGATGGTGGGATCAGCCGGAACCGCGCCGGCGCCGAGAATGGGCATCGTCGCCACGGCTTTCCCCGGCGGAACGTCCGCGGACACCGGCGCAGCGACGCCGGCCACTGCTGGAGCGCCGGCGGGAGCGGCCACACCGGGCTGCGAGTCCCCCGGTGCGGGCAGAGGCGGGATCGCAAGTACGGGCACCTTCGCGGCGGGGCCCGGCGATGGCGTGGGGGCTGCCGCCAGGGGTTCAGCAGGAACCGTGGGCGTCATGACGATGCCCGTTGGGGCGGCCGGCGCCGACGGGATCATGCTCGCAATAGTTGGGTTGACCACCGCGGGGGCCTCCGGCGACGCAGGGGCGCCCGAAGGAGCGCTCGGCGTGGCGGCCACGACAGCAGGCTCCGTCGGCTGGATCACAGGCGCAGAGGGTGCGGGAGCCGGCGCAAGAGTCTCGTCACCGGTGGAACGGGCGGTCCGTCTGAGGCCTGAGGACGGTCGGCCCCGTCCATCCTCGTGCTCCGGGATGATCGCGGCCACATCTTCAGGCAGGGGCTCCTGACCACCCACACGCGTCCGGGCCCTTGTGGCGGTGACCCCGTCGATCTTCACCACGGCCTCGTAGGTCCCCGGCGGCAGTGGCTCGCCGAGAGCTACCTCATACTTGTCCCAGACCGACCGATTCGCCCGCAGAGTCACACGGCGAGTGGTGAGTGTGCCACCATTGAGCGCCCATCGAATCTCAGCTTCGCTCCCGCGGGGGATATCCAGGGCCCGGAACCAGACAACGAGGCTCTTGGTCCCTTTGGGGAACCACATCGACGGCGAGACCGGCTGGCCCTTCTGGCTGACCGACCGGCAGATCACCGCATCGGTGATGTTCGCCCCGACCGCGGGCATCTCACCGCAAACGGCGAGACCCGCGACGATTCCAAGCAACGCGATCCAGTTGAATAGTCTCATGGGTTCCTCTCCATGTGGCCAAGTGGCGGGCGTCAGAAGCCGGCCCGCCATGCCCGGCCGGCAGCTCCGGCATACCGTGCTGAGATCGATGCGGCGTCGGTTGAGTAGCACTTCGCCGCAGTGCTGACCGGGTCCTGCCGAGGATGGCGCCTCCGCCCAGCATGGCCGCGTGCACGCACAATCAGGTACGCGCCGGCCCTCACTTAGAGCCGACGCTCTCCCCTACTTCAAGCAGTCGCCACTGTCCGACGCGCAGTATCTCCTGCGTAGTAAGACGAAGCGGGCGCTCGTAAGGGTCCATCCGAGCGGCGCTCTTCTCGGCCGGCGCCAGGAGCAGGAATCAGCGCCTGCGGCGACGCCTTGCGCGCTTCTGGCAGACCGGGCAGAAGTATGTGCTGCGTTGTCCCTGGACGATACGCCGGATCGTGCCGTCGCAACCATCCACCAGACAGGGCTCATCGGCGCGCCCGTACACCCGCAACTGGTGCTGGAAACCCCCGGGGCCACCCGTGCCAGTGCGGTAGTCGCTGATCGTCGTTCCCCGGGCTTGGATCGCCTCCACCAGCACTTCGCGCGTAGATGCGAGAAGGCGGGTGACGTGACTGGCGCCGAGAGCATCGCAAGGCGTATCAGGCCTGATGCAGGCCCGGGCAAGTATCTCGCAGGCGTAGATATTCCCGATCCCGGACATGCGCGTCTGGTCCAGCAAGAATGGCTTCACGGCACACTTGCGGCGTTCCAGCGCATCCGCAAGCTCCTCGGCGCTGGGGGGCTCTTCGAAGATGTCCGGGCCGATGTTGGTGAGCGTGAGCGCGCAATTCTCACCCTCCGAGGGAATGAGTTCGAGGGTGCCGAGCCGCCGCACGTCCTCATGCACCAGCCGACCACCATCGTCAAACTCGAACACCGTGCGAGCATGTGCCGGCAGCTTGGCCCCCGTCGCGAGCGGGTACAGCTTGCCCGTCATGCGGAAGTGGACGATCAAGGAGTAGCTGGACGAGAAACGGAGGATGAGCGCTTTGCCACGGCGGCCCACGTCAGTGATGGCCGCGCCCTCGATCGCCTGCTCCACTTCGCTCGGGCCGCCGGCGATGAGCATATCCTCCCGGAGCATGCGGACACGGGCGATGGTCCGGCCACACACGTGGCGGCACAGATCGCGTCTCACGGTCTCGACTTCAGGCAGCTCAGGCATGGTGAGGGTACACGGGCCTGTCAGGCCGGCGATTGAGCTACGTCTTCCGAGCGCCGTTCCGGCGCAATCGGCGGCGCAGCTTGGCCTCGATGTTCTCCGGCAAGGGCTTGATCTCGAGCGGGGCAATGAGCTCCGCCTCGGGGGCGTCCGCTCCCGATACGGGCACGCCGGTCTCTCCGGACTGCCGGCGCTTGTACAGGTCGCCGGGTGGCTTGGGCTCGTAGGGCTCGCGCTGCAGGAGGTCATGCAGGATGCAGAGGGCGGCTTCCTTGTCGGGCACCTTGCCCCGGCTGTCCAGGTCGCTTCCCTGGGGTTCGAAATGCGGCAGGGGCGAACCGACGCATGACGGGCAGCCCTCCTCGCACCCACACTCGCGGATGAGGTCCAGGGCTGCGGTCACAACGTCATCGACAATCTCGTAGACCTTCTCCGCGTAGCCGATTCCGCCGGGAAAACGGTCATAGATGAAGATCGTGGGCGACCCAAGGTTGCTGGACTCAACCACGCTGCCGATGTCGGACGGATCGCACATCACATAGGCCGGGAGGACCCCAGCCATCGCGTTCGCGATACCCAGCAGGCCATCCTCCGGCCGGCGGTCGTACTCGCGCACCTTCTGCAGCACGTGTCGCGGCGGAGTCAGCCAGAAGGCGATGGTGTCCAGGTGCAGCGGAGGCAGATCGAGATTGCCGAAGCCGATGGAGTCGCTTTCGTAGAACTGAATCTTCCGGAACATGTAGACGAGATTGGTGACCTCGGCGGGGCCGGTGCCGACCTCGCTGGTTCGCCATCCCCGGGTCTGTCGGGGCTCGTCGGGATCGTCCTGGACCTGGATCATCGTCCGATCCACCGACATCGTAAAGTAATCGATGTCCTTCCTGCGTACGTGGGCGATGCGTTCGGTCAGGTTCAGCTCCTCGACGAAGTAGGTCTCGCCGTCGTGCATGTAGATGGCTTCGGTGTGGAGCTGGTTGAACGCGCCCCACTCGTCGATCTCACCGATGGCCCGGCCTGTATCGTCATTCTGGATGACGTAGTTGTGCTCGTCCACGGTGCGAAGGCTCACATCGCCCGCGGGATAGGCGGGGCCGCGCCAGTGCCAGCGCCCGTTGATCTCCTGGACCTCATTGCTGCCCTCGATGATCTGCATGACGCCACCGAGGTAGTCGCCGAACAGGTCTGTATCGTTCCCGGTGACCGGCAACTCCTGGGTTGCGCAACGCACATGCCCGTACAGGATATATGGGTTCTCGCTGTCGATAATCGCCTGCTCGTGGGGCTGCTCGAAGAAGTACTCGGGGTGCTGCATCAGGTACTGGTCGATGGGGTCTTGGCGGGCGATCAGGATGGCAATGGACTCTTCCTGCTGGCGCCCGGCTCTGCCTGCCTGCTGCCACGTGCTGGCGATGGATCCCGGGTAGCCGACCATGAGACACGCATCGAGGGTACCGATGTCGATACCAAGTTCCAGGGCGTTGGTCGTAGTGACCCCGAGCAACTCGCCCTCGAAGAGCCGGCGCTCGATCTCGCGCCGTTCGCTGGGCAGATAGCCCCCTCGGTACGCGCGGACGGTGTTGGCAAGCCGGTGGCTGCGGTGCTCAAGCTCCTCCTGCACGTACCGGTAGAGGAGTTCGGCGGTGGTCCGCGCGCGCACGAAGGCGATGGTCTGCACCCGGTAGCGGTCGATGAGCTCGCACATCAGGCGCTGCGCTTCGGTGTTGGCGCTACGCCTGGCGAGCTTCGCGTCATCAATGTAGGGCGGGTTCCACAGCAGGAAGCGCTTGGCTCCCCGGGGCGAACCGTCGTCGTCGACCAATGTCATGTCAGTCCCGACGATGGCGGCGGCATGCTCCGCTGGATTGCCAATCGTCGCGCTGCAGCAGATAAACGTCGGGTCGGCGCCATAGTGTTTGCAGACCCGGCGCAGGCGGCGGATGACATTGGCGACATTGCTGCCGAAGATGCCCCGGTACGCGTGGACTTCGTCGATGACGATGAACTTGAGGCGTTCGAGGAAATGAGCCCAGCGAGCGTGGTTCGGCAAGATCCCACTGTGCAGCATATCGGG